>CAZGJP010000045.1:0-13226 GCA_964526605.1 uncultured Lentisphaera sp. | reverse complement strand
CGCGGAGCTTTTCAAGAAGCAGAGCTTCCTTTGTTCGAGGCTGGTCAACGAGGCGAGACGACGGCGAAACCGGAGCCAAGGCCCTCGGCTACGAAGTATACCTCTCGAAGAGCAAGCTGGATCCGGCATCGCTGGACAAAAAGGACTTGCTGCCGCGCAGCCTCACCGCAAGACCGATCGAGGCGGGGAGGAAGCAATGCTTCTACATAGACCACCTCGACGCGGGAGCAGAATACAGCTTCGCCGTGCTCGCATACGACAAGGTCGGCAACCGGTCCAAGCCGGTCCTCTTCTCCGGAAGGACCAGGGAGGAGAAGAAGGTTTCGCTCCAGGCCCTTGCCCAAGACATCGAGGCCGGAACGCCCCTCGAGAACAACGAAATGCGCGTATGGGCCTGCCCTTCGAACTCCAAGATTAATCCGCTGGACGGAGAAGCCATGGCCGACACCGAGAAGGACAGCAGGAACGGAAACCCGGTCTGGAACGGCAAGGCGCATTCAATATCGCTGGCCGCCGCATCCAACGACTTCGCCGGCTTCCAGATTGTCGTCGAGACGAAGGCATCCTCCCTCTCCGGCGTCCAGATCGGCATGGGCGATCTCGCAGGGACAAAATCACCGGACGCGAAAATCCAGGCTCCAGAAACTGAAATATCATGGATTTGGTCGGTCCCGGATGGAAAGGGAGGATTCCACCCGGACGCCCTGGTCCCGGCAAAGTCGCCCATAGACGTCCCAAACAGGGACAACGCAGTGTCCGGACAGAAGGCGCAGAGTTTCTACGTGGACCTCTACGTCCCCCACAAGACTGCCCCGGGAGAATACTCCGGAACCCTGTCCGTGCGCAGCTCGAGCTCGGAACTGAAAATTCCGGTCAGCCTCAAGGTCTGGAACTTCGAGCTCCCAGACGAACTCAGCTTCGTCCCCGACATGAACGGATATGGATACATGCCCATGGATCCGGCCAACCAGCACGAGGGTATATTGAACCTCTACAGACTGGCGCACAGAAACAGGCTGAATCCAAACATCGTGCCATACTCCCACAACGGCAACTTCACCGTGCAATACTACGACAAGCTGTCCGTCAACGGGTCGGGAGCGTCCACGACGGTGGGCAACCTCGGCGAGTTCGACAGATACTACGGACCTCTGCTGGACGGATCTGCCTTCAGCGCCAATCCCAGGAGAAATGTCCCGGTCGCGGCGTTCTACCTGCCTTTCTACGAGCAGTGGCCATGCAATCTGGCGAAAGGCTACACTCTCGACCAGCAGGCCGGCTCCCTCGACATCAGGAACGACTTCAGCGCCGACTACAAGAACGGATGGAAGAACGCGCTGAGAGAGTTCGGAAGGCATCTCAAGGACAAAGGATACACGAAAACCGGATTCCACCTCTACCTGAACAACAAGTACATCATGTCGGACAGCCTCTACTGGTGCCTCGACGAGCCCATGTTCAGGGACGACTACGTCTGCATCCAGATGTTCAACGAGCTGACCCGCGAGGCCATGAAGGAAAGCGCCCCACCGCTCGTCGCCGACTTCAGGATAGACCTGTCCAGAATAGAGATGGCCAGGAACACCCTCGACAGAACCGACCTGCTCGTCATGTCCCAGGCGAACATCAGGGAATACTGGCCGATGGTCGTCAACCTCGGAAGGAGATACATCCCGAGGATGGAGGGGCAGAAGCAGAAGCTCTGGGTCTACGGCGGGACATCCAAGGCCGACGAGGCCGCAAGCATAAACAGGGGCTTCGCCATTTTCGCATATCTCACATATGCCGACGGGGTCCTGCCATGGCAGTCATACGGAAAGACCCAGTCATGGGATTCCGCCGACGCAGCCGAACTCTCCATATTCTATCCCGCCTGGGAGCGATGGGGATTCAACGGCGCATATGGTTCCCTCAGGATGAAATCGTTCAGGGACGGACAGCAGGACGCCGAATACATGAACATCCTCATGGCGAAGCTCGGGAATGGCATCACCAGGAAGGACTTCAAGGAGGCTCTGGAGAAGGTGGTGAGCCTCGAAAGCAGAGTCGAAAAAACGGACGAACTCGACGCCGGGAGAGTGTACTTCAAGCATCTCACGCCGGCCAGGCTGGAGATACTTAGGAGAACCCTCGGGCAGAACATCTCTTCGAAGTGAAGAAATGAACTCAAGCCCCGGGCGTCGCCAACGTCCCGGGGCTTTTTCCTGCATATCTCCCAAGTGGCGCTGAAAAGGCTGAAAAAATGGAATCCGAAGAGGACGTCCGGATCGCTGTGTTCATTCGGCGGCGTCCCTGACCGGAATTATCTTCGCCGGAGGCTCGTTCGCCGACGCCATCCGCCTGAGGAGGCGCTCCCTCATTTCTTTTCTGACATCTGCGAATTTCGCGTCAGCGACGAGATTCCTCCTCTCGTGCGGATCGTTCCCGATATCGTAGAGACAATCTTCGACATAGACCGGACTGAATCCGGCATATCCGTCAAGATCGGGCGCCCTGACACTGTATTTCCACTCCCTTGTCCGTATTGCACGCCCAGTGTGGTTCTCCGAAATCTGTATGTAGACATCGTCGGGCCAGGAATCTGGGGCTTGCCCGTTCGAGAGCAGCTGCAGAGGATTCCCCCTCATGGACGATGGTTTCTCAACAGCGCCGCCGGAGAGTATCGTCGGTGGGATGTCTATCAGGCTGGCCATCTCGCCGATCCTGCGCCCACCCCTGAAGCCCGGACCGCATGCAACCATTGGAATATGCGTGCATCCGTCATGGCATGAACGCTTGTATTCCTTGTTCCTGGTCCGGAAATGCGAGCCGTGGTCGCTCGTGAAAATGACGATCGTCTTGTCCGCGATCCCGAGCTCGTCAAGCTTGTCCCTTATCCTCCCGAGATTGGCGTCGAGACTGTTTATGCAGCCAAGATAGTCCGGATAGTTCTCCCGCCAGTCGCCTTCAGTGTCAAGCAGATCGCCAGGCACGTCGAAATCCTTGAAGCGCTCCTTCGACCCCTTCGGCCCCTCGTAGCAGTTGTGGTCGTTCTGGTGATGCGGCTCGATGTAGGAGAGAAAGAGGAAGAACGGCTTGTCCAGCTTGCGCGTCTCCAGATATTCGAGAGCCCAGTCCGTCTGCGCGTCCGCCCTGAACCTGCCCTCCGGAAAGAGGCGCTTCCTCCCCTCCGAGTCGAACATGTGCCCGTCGTAGCTGTGCGACGTGAACTCCAGGACGTCCGACGCAAGCCAGAAGTCGAGATAGCCACCGCGCCTCTCGACCGGAACGGGTTTGACGCGATAATCGTCCGGCCCGCCTACGGGACCGAAGGACGCCAGATGCCACTTGCCAATGTATCCGGTCTCGTAGCCGCTGCGGCGGAGAATTTTCGCGATCGTGTCCTCTCCGGGCGGAAGCAGGGTGTGATTCGTGTGGTTCGCCGTTTCGCTTGCGTATCTACCGGTTTGCAGGCATGCCCGCGCAGGGCCGCAGACCGGCTGGCAGGTGAACGCGTTTTCGAAGAGCACGCCCTCCTTCGCCATCCTGTCCAAGTTCGGTGTGATGTCCAGCCTCTGGCCGTAGCACCCGCATGTGTCCCAGCGCTGCTGGTCCGTGAAGAAAAAGATTATGTTCGGCCTTTCGCAATCTTGCTTTTCAACCTGCATTTCAATCTCCTCATTCGATATTCGGATTTCTCTCCCCCACCTCCCCATCTCCCGCTCTCCGATTCCGCCTTCCGCCTATATCAGTCCGAGCCTCTCGTATTGCTCCTTCGGCGCATCGTTCTCCTTCATGCACTTGACCAGAAGTTTCTTCATCCTCTCCTCGACCGCAGGGTCCTTCAGGGGATTCTTCTGCTCCGGATCCTTCTCGATGTCGAAGAGCAAATGCCCGAATTCATGCGCCTTGCACCAGCCTCCACCCCCGCTCGCATCTATCTTCATCGTCCGGCATCCCTTGGTGAAGGAGAACGGCTCGGCAAGCCCCACGAGCCTGTCGCGCATCTCCCCGAGACCGAAAGGCGTCCTCATGTGCGCCGGCATGTGCGTGTATTGATATAGCGGATAGTTGTCGGCCCGCACCGGAGCACGCATGTATACGTGGCGCCCGTCGGTCACGTTCACATGCCCGCCGTGAAGCCCGAAAAGCCCGGCCTCCCTCACCGGCTTGTCGGAGCTTATCGTCTCGCGAAGCGATCTGCCCTGCATGTCCGCCGGAATGGGCAGATTGAAGTATTCCAGCAGCGTCGGAGCAATGTCAATCGTCTGCACAAGGCTTTTTCTTCTCTCCCCCTTCACTCCGCTCCTCGGATCCCATATAAAAAGCGGGCTGTTCGCTATTTCATTGTAAAAGGGCATGCGGCATTTGCCCCACCAGTCGTGCTCGCCAAGGAGAAATCCGTGGTCGGTGTTGACTATCAGCATCGTATCCTTCCAAAGATCGAAGCGGTCCATCGCGTCCAGCACCCTGCCCAGATATTCGTCGCACATGCTGACCAGTGCGGCATTCAGCTTGCGGAAATGCTCGTGGAGACCGGGATGGTCGGGCGCCTCCTCCGCGCTCGCGTAGTTCGGCCAGTCGCGGCTTGACTTGCTGAAGTCAAAGTCGTAGAGCTCCTTGTATCTTTCCGGCACGAAATAGGGCTCGTGCGGGTCGAAAGTCTCGATCTGCAGATACCAGTTGTCATGGGAATGGTTCTTCTCCAGAAATTCCAACCCCATCGCGAAAGTCTTCGCCTGAGGCGTCTTCTCCTCGTCCTTCATGTACATGCGGTTCACCCAGTCCTGCCTTCCCCAAAGCCCGCGGTTTCTCTCCGGATTCGGCGGCGAAAAGTCCGGATCGTTCAGGTCGGCCATCCACGGATCCCCTTCCTGTCCCCGCGAAAATCGCGCGTTGGTGAATTTCGTGTGGTAGTTCGCCCCTCCCTCCTCCCAGTAGTGGTAGTGGTCGGTGACCAGATGCGCCAGCACCCCGCTCTTCTTGAGCATCTCAGGCATCGAGTCGTCGAAGGGCTCCAGCGGCCCCCAGCTCCTGTGCAGGAAGTTGTATCTCCCAGTGTGCAGCTCCCTCCTCGCAGGCATGCAGGGCATGCTCCCGACAAACGACCTCTCGAACGTCGCAGTCCTCTCCGCAAGCCTCTTGAAATTGGGCGCATGCACCCAGCCGCATCCGTATGGCGGCAGCATGTGCCGGTTCAGCGAATCAAACATCACCATCATCGCCTTCATGCTAATCTCCTATTGTTTTCGAACTGTCCCTGACAAGCCCGCAGATCTTGCGCAACCTGTCATCATCCTTGATCTCGACATATGTGCTGACGCCGACAATTCCGCGGAACTCGTGTCCGCGGAAGACCGGCGCGCCAACCCTGAAAATGCCCCTGCCGCCACCGATGTCGTGGAAGGCCATCGAGCCCCTGCGAATTTCGCGGAGCCTGCAGGCAAGCGTCTTCTCCTTAAGAATGCACCTGTCCACCCCGAGCGCCTTCCGCGCCCTCTCCCCGCCGAAAACAAGGGCGATCTGGGAGAAAAAATGCCTCGGGACATTTCCCATCTGCCTGAAAAGATCTATGTAGTGGAAGCCGTCCGCCACCTCCGACTTGGCCGCAAGAAAGAGCCCTTCGTCGCGCAACTCGAAGAACGCCGACGAAAGACCGCTGTCCGAAGAGAGCGCGGACAACCGCGCCGAAAGCGCCCTGCCAGGATCAAGCTCCGGCCTGAATACTGCGGCCAGATCGGCCAAAAAGGGACCACAGGCGTATAGCCCTTCGGCATTCTTCCTCAACGCACCCTCCGCGACCAACGCCTTCAAAAGACGAGACATCACCCCGGGCGCTATCGGCTCCAGCAATTCGCGGAACTCCGAAAAAGAGACCCCCTCCGGACGCCCGGCGCACAGCTTCAGCGCGGCGAACCCCCGCCTGAGAGGAATCAACCCCGCCCCTTTCTCCACAGCGCCAATCATAGTATCTCAAAAAGTATTAAATACCTTTTAAGATAGCTCAGCGGACCCGGATGTCAAGCCGGGAAAAATTGATTTTTTCCGCCCCGGGACTTGATTTTGATCTCGACATCCGTAACGGTCACGCACACCATGTAAAGAGGGGCTGAAGAAAGGATATCACCGCCCTCCACGATGCCAGCGACATTGATTGAAGGGTTTACGAATCCGGGACAGCGGTTATATTAGGGGAAATGGCGAGGAAGGCTCTTCAATGAATTTCATCTACTTGGTCTGCCACGACCTGGGGCGTCACCTCGGATGCTACGGGGCGCTGGTCGAATCACCGAATCTCGACGCGTTCGCAAGGAGCGGAGTCAAGTTCAACCGGGCGTTCTGCAACTCCCCCGCGTGCAGTCCTTCGCGATGTTGCGCCATGACTGGCAAATACGCCCATACGAGCGGCGCGGTGGGGCTCTCCCACATGGGCTGGCCTCTTTCGATGGGGCAGAAGACGGTGGTTGACCACCTCAACAGCTCCGGATACGAGACCGTCCACACTGGTTTCAATCACGAACGACATCCGGGGCAGAACCGCTACAAGCTCGACTTCGAGACGACATGGGACGACTGGCAGAGCGACAACGCGATAAACCAAGCGATAGCATATCTCGGGAGGAGAAGGGACGAGAAGGGGGGCAGGCCCTTCTATCTCAACATCGGCACGCACGAGGTCCATGCGTCGTCGTTCACGGTGAAATACGACAGAGTCTATGGCGGAGCCGTCCCGCCGGAAAAGGTATGGATTCCGCCATACTCCCCCGACCAGCCCCCTCTGAGAAGCATGTTCGGCAAGTTCCAGGCCTCGATAAAATTCCTCGACACCCATTTCCAGAGGCTTCTGGACGCGGTCGAGGAGCTCGGACTCTCCGACGACACGATGGTGATATTCACCACAGACCATGGAATATCGAACATGCGCTCGAAGGGAACCCTCTACGACGCCGGAGTGGAGACGGCGCTAATTGTCCGGCCTCCCGGCGGCTCCGTCAAGAATCGGACAGTGGATCACCTGATGCAGAACATTGATCTGGCCCCGACAATTCTGGATGCGGCCGGCATCGAGATACCCGAAGACATGCAGGGGAAATCCTTCTGGCCCCTTCTCTCGGGACGAGAATACAGCCCGCACAAGGAGATATTCACCGAGCGCAACTTCCACGGGGAGAAACCGGAAGGCCGCCCGGACGATGACTATCTGGACCTCTACGACCCGGTCCGGGCCGTCAGGACAAAAGATTTCCACTACATTCGCTGGTTCAAGCCAGAATTGAGAAAGCGTCCGTTCATGTTCTGGGAATGTCCGCAGATGAAAGAATCCAACAAGTTCGACGAAATCTGGCCCGATTTCACGCAAGCGCGCAACGCGGAGGAGCTATACCATGTAGCTCTGGATCCATGCGAATTCCGCAACCTCGCGGACCATCCCGAATATTCAGGGGTCAAGGCGGAACTTTCGTCAAAACTCGAAAAGTGGATGAGAGAGACTGGTGATTTCGCCACGGGCGGAATTCCACCTGGACGCCCAGCCGAACCCGGCTGGGGCGAAAACTGGCCGATGAAATGAGCCGGCTTCAATGAACCAAACTAAAACATCTGGGAGAAAGGCATCATGGGCAAGAGACAGACATCGCTCGATATAGTGAAGAGGGCCATCAGGATGGAGTCGCCGGAACGCCTGCCAGTAAAAATGGCAAGCCTCGGCGTGGACGATACCATAACCATCTCGCACAAATCCTTCTGGAGGGGGCAGGACGGGACCGACGAGTGGGGCTGCGGCTGGGAGCAGACCGACGTTGCGAACATGGGGCAGGTCAAGGGACATCCGCTTGCGGACTACAACGAACACGACAAGCTGCAAGTCCCCGATTATTCCTCGCTCATGGACAGGGGGAAAATCAGGGAGGCTCTGATCAAGGCCGGGAAGGAACGGAAATACGCGAGCTGTCCGATCTTCATGATCCTCTTCGAGAGGATGCAGGCGCTGGTCGGATTCGAAAACGCGCTAGTGGGCCTCATCGCCGACCGCGAAAACGCGGAAGCCCTCGCCGACAAGGTCGCCGACGCCCACATACAAATCGTCCGTCTCATGCAGGAAGAGTGCGGGGACAAGCTCCATGCCTTCTCTATGACCGACGACTGGGGCACGCAGCAGGCAGCATACATCTCGATGGATTTGTGGAGAGACTTCTTCCTGCCGAGATACAAAAGAATCTTCGATGCGATGCACGAGGGCGGACAGGACGTGTGGGTGCATTCCTGCGGCAAGGTCAACGAGATTGTCGAGGGCTACATCGAGGCGGGAGTGAACGTGGTGAACCTCCAGCAGCCACGCGCGCTCGGAGTCGAAGAGATGGGAAGGCGCTACCGGGGCAGAATCACTTTCGAGTCCCTAGCCGACATACAGGCCACCCTGCCGAAAGGAGACAGGGGCCTCATCAGGCAGGATGCTCAAGAGCTGGCCGAAAAGTGGATGTCCCCGAAAGGGGGCTTCATCTTCTCGGACTACGGAAACGGCGAGGCCATCGGCGTGTCCGAAAAGATAAAACATGTCATGTATGAGGAATTCAGCAGAGTTTCCGAAGGTGTCTACGGAAGCCCGCTGCCGGCGCTCCAAGCTTGAGCGATTCGGCATGGCGCCGAGGACCGATCAGCGCAGAATCCGGAAATATTCCGCCTCGATCTCCGCGACCATCTTGCGCCAGTCGAAGTTCTCCCTCGCGATGCGCCTGCCTTCCTCGCCCATCCGCATCCGCGACGGGAGATCGGAGAGAAGACCTGCCGCGAATTTCGCAACCGAATCGATGTCGCGGGGGCTTGCAATATGCCCCGTCCTTCCCTCGATGATCACTTCCGGTGCGCCGTCCAAGTCGTAGGCTATCGCCGGAATCCCGGACGCCAGCGCCTGCACCACCGCCCTGGGGAGACCCTCGCGCAAGGACAGGTGGACCAGCAAGTCCATCGCGGAGATATAGTCGGCCACCTCGTCCGGAGCCACGAGGCCGGCGAAGTGGAATTTCAGCCCGAGCCTTTTCGCCTGTTCCTCGACATCACGCCTCATCACGCCGTCTCCCACGACCAGGAACTCCACCTCGGGGATTATCCCGGCGATTTTCGCGGCGGCGGGAATGAAGTCCTCGTAGCCCTTCAGCGGGAAGAGTCTGGCCACGGTTCCGGCCACTGGAGCGTTTTCGGCAATGCCCAGGCAGCTCCTCATCCGCGAACGCCGGGCGGAATTGTCCAGAAACGGCTCAAGCTCCATTCCACTGTAGACTACCTTGAACTTGTCCCTGTCCGCGATTTTCGCGGAGACACATTGCTCCACCATCGCCTGCGCGACCGCCAGGATGCTGTCGCATCTCTTCGATGCCCAGCGTTCGGCCAGGATGTAGACTGCGTTTTTAATCCTATTCTCGTAGCGGTGGAAGGCGAGGCCGTGGACGCTGTGCAGAACCGCCTGCACTCCTGCTGATCTGGCTGCGGCCCTGCCGACTATCCCCGCCTTCGAACTGTGGGTGTGGACCACGTCGAAATCGCCCTTCTTGAAGAAACGTCTCAGCCAGAAGTAGGCCTTCAAATCGCATGGCGGATCTATCTCCCTGCGGAGATGGGGGCACTCGACCAGCTCCAGTTCCGGCGGAGCGCGCCTCTTCCGCAGAAGCTCCCCCTCAGGCCCAGGCGATGGTCCGGTGACCAGCGTGCATGAATGCCCGTTCATCACGTGTCCGATCGCCGTGAGCAAGGTGTTCTCCTGCGCCCCACCTACGATCATTCGCGTTATCACGTGGCATATCTTTAGTTTGCGGTCCATCATGGTCCCTTGGTTTTCCCATCGCGCTTGTCGAAAAGATTCAAGCTGGAGACGAGCTCGCCGCCGGCGGGCTTGCCGTCCAGCAGCGTCCGGCGGTAGTCCCTCTGCCTGTCGAGAAGCGCGAATGGCTGGCAGTCCAGCCGCTTCACAGTGATTGTCACGACAGGCCTGTCGAGCTCTCCGAGCTCCAGTATCTTCTTGAGCTGGCCTCCGTTTTCCGCCGAGACCCTGCATTCCTTTCCGTTCATGTCGAAGATCATCTCTCCGGGAACCAGGAAGAAGAGGTCCAGCGCGAATCTCGCGGTCCTGCCATGGCCGAGTCCGCCAGCCTCGAATATCTTCTCTATCCGCATGCCCTCCTTCAGCTCCAGCATCTCCCAGCCGCCGAAGGTGAACGGACCGTTGTCCAGAATCAGCGTCCTGCCGCCGGAGAGCTCCACACGCGTCCCGCGGGGGCGCGCCATCTTCATGATACACGGCTCGTAATACCTGTAGGCGTCGAACGAGAAGAATACCACGAAGACGGCGAAGATCATGGATAGGACTGCGATCCTGATCCTGCGTCCCCTGCTTTCATCCCCGGATCGGAGCGTCCTGACCGCGTCGTCCGCGAATATCCCCGCGAAAATCGCAAGCAGCGGAAGGGATGGATTCCTGAATCTGGCCAGGTTGTAGAAGGCCGCCGTCGCAAGCCAGTAGGCCAGGACGCAGTAGGCGCACAGTAGCGTGGGCGAAAACAGGTGTGCGCTTGGCGTTGCAAGGTTCCGCGGACGGAATCTTCCGGCAAAATTCAAAAAAGCGGAGACCACCCAGGCCACGAAGCCGCAGAGCAGGACCGACGTGGGGACGAAGCAGAGAAAACGCCAGACCAGGCTTTTCATCCCGTTGTGCTCGAATGCGATGTTGTTAGGTATCTCGCGGTGGTCCCAGAAGAGAAGGACCTTCCTGAACTGAAGCTCCAAAAAAGCCAGCGGCTCGGAAAACGCCCATTCGCGTATCCTTCCGGCAATCCCCGTCTCGTCCTGATGCCCCGACCAGTCCAGATATGTCTCCGGATACTCCATCGGACCTGCGCCCAACCCCGGATTCCGTCCCCCGGGAGGAGCCTCCGGCGTGTTCCCAAGCCCCAGGACGGCTCCGGCCGCGGTGGAAGGCCCCGACAGCTTCCCCGTCCTAAGATGATTCCAGCAGGAAAACGGAAGCTGCGGAAGAACGACCATCGCGAGGAAGAGCAGGGGAAAGAGGATTGGCCGCCCCCTGCGCATGCCGCCCAGAAAGGATGCCAGCGCGATCCCGGGCACGAGAAACCATATGTTGCCCCGGCTCAGTATCGAGAACGACACGATGAGACCGCAAACGCCCCATAGCCGCCAGTCCCCCCGCCTCGAGGCAAGGATGGATATATACGCGATCAGCACGATCCAGAAGGCCTGCATGGTCTCTATCAGATGATAGGGCACGTAGAGGCATAGGCACGACGAGAACGTGGCGAGAATGGCGGCGATGGCTCCAGCCCTCCTTCCCCCAAGCATGGCGGCGGAAAGAGCGGCGAAGAGAACCGTCAGCGCGGAGATGAAGGACTGCACGAGCAACACCGGCAGAACACCCTTGCCGAACACGAATATTATCGCCGGAAGGAAAACGGCATAGTAGAATGGCTGGTAGTAGAACGGACCGCTGAAGCTCCCGTCGGCGATCTTGCGGGAGAGCTCGACGTAGGTCGCCATGTCGGTCCCTCCGGAAGGACGCGAGACCTGCACGTCGTTGTGGAAAAGCTCGATGCTTACTGCAATCCTCAAAGCCAGCGCGACGAGAAATATCAGCAGCAACGTGGCCGAGAACCAATCGAGCCTCGGCCTCGGGAAGAGGCTCTTCGTGAAAATCGGACCAGTCGTCAAGATGGACAATCTCCCTTTAGTTCCATCGATAATCTAGCCCACGAAGAAGGATAAGCGAATGGAAAACGCGTCCGGACGCCTCCCCCGGAAAGCGGGAATGGAATCACTTGCCACGCATCGCCCGCTTTTGCATGCTTGACTTTCAGTTCAGGCGGTGATATTGTCAAGCTTCATTCATGCAAGCCGATTGGAGACAGATACATGAAGAGGAATCTGATCGTAATAAGCTCCGACGAGATGCGCGGCGACGCACCGGGATTCACCGGCAATCCCGACTGCAGGACGCCGAACCTCGACCGTCTCGCCGCCAGGAGCGTGGTCTTCACCAGGCACTTCACGGTGCATGGCAAGTGCGTCCCCGCGAGAATCGCGATGATGACGGGGAGGTATTCCCACACCGACGGGATACGCACGATAAATGATACGAATCTTCTCAAACCCGGCGATCCGAACCTGCTTGAGACCCTCATGGAGCATGGATACGAGACGGCGTATTTCGGACACAACCATGTCTTCGAGAATCTCTATCACGGCAGGAACAAGAAGGGGCAGAGCACGCCCGACTACCATTCCTTCACGGAAGGGATTTTCGACCACTTCGTGAAGAAAAACAGGCCGCTTCCGAAATTCGCGGGGCCGCGCGCGGAGAACATCTCCAGGGAGGAAGCGGTCAATCTGGAGGTGAAGGAGAAATGCGATCTTAGCGGTTTCGGCGACGACACAAGGGCCGAGCAGGCAATCCACTACCTGAAGGAAGTCCGCGACAGATCCCGCCCCTTCTACATGCATCTGAACTTCGGCGCTCCGCATCCGGCATACGCCGTCGAGGAGCCCTTCTTCTCAATGTATGACCGCCAGAGGATAAAACCCTTCGTGCATCAGCTCCCGGAGAACGCGCCCCTGCCGCTGCTGAAGATGAGGGAGATACGCGCGGGGGCCGCCGCGACCGAGGCGGACTTCCGCCAGATACAGGCCGTCTACTACGGAATGATCACGAAGCTCGACACCCTGATAGGAAAGGTGCTCGAGCAGATCGAGGCCGAGGGGCTTTTCGACAACAGCATAATCATGTTCTGGGTGGACCATGGAGACTTCGCCGGGCAGTATGGCCTGATCGAGAAGTGGGATACCGCCATGCAGGACTGCATCCTGCATGTCCCGCAGACGATATGCGCCCCGGACCTGCCGAAGGGGCTCCGCGTGGACAGCCTCACCGAGCACACCGACATCGCCCCTACCGTCCTTGAGATGCTCGGCATAGAGCCCCACCCGAAATGGCTGATCCACGGAGAGTCCCTGCTGCCGATAATCAGGGGCGAGAAGAGAAAGACCGCCATCTTCGCGGACGGAGGCCACGAGGACGCGATGATCAAGCGCTTCAACAGGCCGTTGACGGACAAGACCAGGGACGGAAGGGAAATTCCCTCGACGTGCGGAAAGCAGGAGGTCTATTTCAGGTTCCCCGAGACCATGTCACGAACGAAGATGGTCCGGACGGACAAGTGGAAGCTGGTCATCCGCCTCGCCGGTGGAAA
>CAZGJP010000044.1:0-13249 GCA_964526605.1 uncultured Lentisphaera sp. | reverse complement strand
CGGAGAGCCTGCTTTGCAATCACCACAGACTCGCTTTTAACATAAGGTCTACTTCTGATTCCGGCCCTGACGCGCTCCTTGGTTTGCCGACAACAAGTACTTTGCGCCGTCCCCGGCGCAAAGAATCGTCGGTTTAAAAACCGACCTGCTTTGGGCGACCTCTTCGCCCTTGACTGTCTTCAATTCACTTTTTCGACGCGAAGGAAACAAGGATGTTGGGGTTCATGTTTCAGCTTTCTTTTCTTTCTTGCCTCTTTGTAAAAAAAATTTTAGCTTGATCCTAAATTAAGCAGTTGGCCGCATTTGCCGCAGATACGAGGCAGCAAGATGAAGCTGTAGTAACTACTGCAAGTCGTAGCTAACGAAGTCGAAGATCCCGAGGCCCCCGAGCACCTACGGTCTCGGGGCAAGCTCCGGGCGCTCGGGATAGATGCAGCAAATGCGACCAACCCCGACGGGGTTGAAAATCGCAAAAAAATCGCCAACCAAAAAGGTTGACGATATAAAAAATATAACTACTTTATTATTATAGATTTAGATATGGATGCGATTTTCAACTGCTTTTTCTAGGTGATGGCAATGGGGTCACGCTCCGGCCAACTTGCGCGCCCATTGCGATAGGCTTTCGTCGCGCGCTCCGGCAACTACAATCACGTCGCCGTCCCGGGCGGAGGACAGCAGCGCCTCCGCGTCCTCGCGGCTGCTGCGGAATTCGCAATTCCGAATCCCGGCATTCGCGAAATTCGCGGCGACATCCTCCGAAGTCGGCTTGAACGAAGTGGTCCCTCCAGCATAGAATACGGGGAGCAGGATGAATCTGTCTTCTCCGGAAAGATTGTCCCTGATGGCATCCCGGAGCTTGTCCTGCATGAATCCCAGAGGTCCGTATCCATGCGGCTGGAACACGAAGAATGTCCTTCCCGCGGCCAGCTCCTTCGCAGTGCGGATGCATGATGCTATCTTGTCGGGATTGTGCGCGTAGTCGTCTATCACGAGCGCCCCTGCCGCCGTCCTGCCGCATGTCCTGAAACGTCTATCCACGCCGGAGAAAGCGCCGATCGCCCCGACATGGTCCCCCGTCGCGCCTATCGCGTGGAGAGTCGCCATCACGGTGCTTGCGTTGACGGCGTTGTGACGTCCCGGGATCGGTAGAGGGACATCTAAGAGCTTGTCTTTCGTGGCGATCTTCGCGAAAGCCCTGCCACCCGATGAGAGCGGACTGGAGTAGTCAAGCAGGGCGAACTGATTTTCGGACGCGGAGGGAGAGCCTTCTCCAAAGGAGAATACAGGCCGCTTGACGGCCGATGCGATGCGGGGGAGCAGTTCCGCCGCGCAGATCACCGCCTTCCGGGCCGATTCCGCGAATTTCGCAAAGACCTCGTTCTGCTCCTCGATAGGATAGTGGTCGGGGCCGGTGTTGAGAATCACCGCGAAGTCGGGCGCGTAGTTGAGAATGCTCTTGTCGCTCTCGTCCGCCTCCACTACGATGAACCGCCCTGCGCCGTTGCGGAAATTGCCAGGTGCTCCGCCGCGCGCGAATTTCACCGCCTTGCCGCCTATCAGCGCCGCCGGATCGAGCCCGAGACCGCAGAGCGCGTCGGCTATCCACGCCGAGACCGTGGTCTTTCCGCTGGTGCCCGTCACCGATATAGAAATCTTGTCGTGGTGCGCCTCCAGAACCATCATCAACGCCTCCGAACGATGGATATTCATCGTCCCCTCCGACGCCTTGAAGTCGGGATTGTCGTTCTCTAGCGCCGTGGAATAGACTATCATGTCAGGACGGAATCTTCCCGCGAATGAACCGTCCTGGGGAAAGAGCCTGACGCCTGTATTCACGAAAAAGGAGATGAGGCTGGCATTGACCCCGTCGGGAGAAATCTCCCTGTCGCTGCCGGACACCTCGTGCCCGAGGGAACTGAAGGCCTGCGCCAGTCCGCTCATGCCTATTCCGCATATTCCGACGAAATGGATTTTCATCTTGGCTCCGGGACGGGATTCAGGATACGGGATTCATGATACATGATACAGGATGGGAAGTATAGAACGAGTTTTGCAAGTTCCAAGTCTGGAATTCGGATTTCCCTAGGGGATTGCTTTGAAAATCCCATGTGCATTGGATTCTTTCCGTATGGAGTTCAGAACAGGTCCGGGGTATATGTGCTTGTCTGCTCCCCGCCTCTCGAGTTCTTCTCGGCGCCTTTCTTGAGTTCGGCGAGAACGCTTCGAAGTCCTAGTTCCTCGCAGAGCCGCTCCACGCGGGGTATTTCCGGGGCCCTCCTCTCCAAGTCTTTCAGCTCGCTGGATTCGGCGAACGGATTGGTGGACGGTAGCTTGATCAGCTCTCTGTTCTTGCGGAGACGTTCGAGCGATTCCACAATGGACTGCCGGACCTTCTCGCCCTTCACACTCTCGATGTTCGCGACGATGTTGTCGAGCGAGGCGAACTCATCGAGAAGCTTGGCCGCCGTCTTAGGGCCAACTCCCGGAGCGCCGGGGATATTGTCGCTGCTGTCCCCCACTAGCGACAGGTAGTCGACAATCTGCTCCGGGCGAACCGCGAATTTCGCAAGGACTCCGCCCTTGTCCATCCGCGCAAGCCCCCCGTCCTTGCCGGAAACCAGCATCTGGACGTTGTCGTTGACGAGCTGCGCGAGGTCCTTGTCGTTGCTGACGATGTCTATGCTTGTCCCCGCGAATTTCGCGCAGAGGGATGATATTATGTCGTCCGCCTCGGTGTCGTCCGATTCGGCGACCTTCCAGCCGAAGGCCTCCGCGATCTGTTTCGCATATGGAATCTGGCGCAGGAGATCCGGCGGGGTGGGTGGACGGGTGGCCTTGTAGTCCGGCGCGATCTTGAGGCGGACCAGCGGCCTGCCCTTGTCGAAGACCGCGGCTCCGTGGCTGGACGGAAAATTCCTCTCCACGAAGAGCAGGGTCTTGGCAAATGCGAAAATCGCATTGGTCGGCATGCCCGAGGAGTTGCTAAGCGGGGGCAGGGCGTAGAAGCCCCTGTAGATGTGGGCGAAGGAATCTATGAGGACTATTTTTTGCACGTTCTGCGTTTCTCCGTCCAGGGGTTGCCTGTTTGGCGTTCAGCGTTTTGCATTGTTCAGGTGCCTTCCCGAGTCCACGAATATGGTCTGTCCGGTCACGGATTCGTTTTCCACCAGGAAGATTATCGTGTTTGTCAAGTCCTTCATGGACGGGAGTTTTCCCAGTGGCGCGGCCTTGGCGGCGGCGCTTGCGGAAAATCTCTCCCCGTTGGACGGGGGGAGCATGGCGCCAGGAGCGACGGCGTTGACGCGGATTCGCGGAGCGAGTTTGACGGCGAGCATCTCCGTGGCGTCATGCAGAGCCTTCTTCGAGAGCCAGTATGAGCCATCCGCCCTGTCGAGTCCTGTTATCCTGCAGTCGAGGAGATTTATTATGGAGCCGGAGCGGATATTCTGCATGGAGAAAAGGCGGGACAGCACGATTGGGGCGACGAGATTGACCCTGAGCTGGTCCTCGATCCGAGTTTGGCTCTCCCCGGCGATGTCGTCTGGGGAATACGACGACGCGTTGTTCACGAGGATGTCAATTCGTCCGAGCTTCGCGAAGAAATTCTCCGGTATTTTCTTGTTGAGCGGGAGGCGGACACTGCGGTGGCCTGCGCGTTCTCCGCCGATCTCCCCGAGGAGCTTCGCGGCTTCGTCCCCTGACTTGCTGAACGTGAAGACCACTTTGACCCCGCGGGCCGCGAAGGTGCGGACGATCTCGGCGCCGATTCTGACGGCTCCGCCTGTGACAAGCACGCGTCTGGCATGGCTGGATTCTGTCGAGTTCATCGTTTGCAATATGCCATCTGGGGATGAAAGTTCAACATCGCTATCTCTCGTATATCGGCAGGTATCTGTAGTTCAGCGCGAGGGAGAGCAGTGCGGCTGCGGTGCTGAACTCCGGTCCGAAGCTGCTGTTCCACGAGCCGTCGTCGGACTGTAGCGTCTTGAGGAATTTTATGTTTGCGAGGTTCCATCTCTCCCATTGGATGGGATCGTGATGGAAGTAGGCCTGGGAGAGGTAGTAGAGGCCGTAGAAGAGGTATGACTCCTCGATGCTATCGGGGCCGCCGCCCTTCAGGTAGCTCATGGTCTTGACATACTGGTTGCTCTTCTTCTCCTTCGCTATCGCCCAGACTACTGCGGCGATGCCGGTCCTTATGGTGTTCGGCCCCTGCGTGTTTGTGTAGCCTATGCCTCCGTCGGGATCCTGGCACGACTCGTAGAATTCAAGGCCCTTTCTTATGCTCTCGTCCGGGACCTTGATCCCTGCGTTGGCCGCGGCGAGGAGCGCGACCATGCAGGCACCGCTGACAGTGGTGTCCGCATCGTTGCTTTCCGGGGAATATCTCCACCCTCCATATGGGTTTCTCTTCTGGGATGAGACGATGAGTGCGACTGCCTTTTCCAGGGCGGGCCCCAGTCTGTCGTCATGGACGACGCCATATGCCTCGGCGAGGGCGAGGGTGGCGAAGCCGTGGTTGTACATCGAGTTGCCGATGTATCCGTTCTCCTTTCGAATGCTCTTGAGGATGAAATCCACCCCGCTGCCGATGTTCCGGGAGTAGGGGCCTGTCTCCGGATCGTCGCCGTGCGCGAGGAACGCGACCACGCAGAGTCCGACCACGCCGGGCTCCTTGCCGTAGTGGCTCAAGTTCCAGCTTCCATCCTCGGACTGCTTTTTGCTCAGGAAGGCCAATCCTTTGGAATATGGCTCCTCGACTCCGTCGGGCAGGCGCATGGGGTCGTTGCCGAGAATCCCCTGTGCGTGGAGATTGGCTGCCGATAGGAGAATGAGGATGATCGAGCACAAGAGGCGTGTGGGGTTGGCGGTCATTGCTCCTCCTCCATCTTCCTGATGTATGATTCGTAGAAGGGTCTGAACCTGGCCGGGATATCGAAGTTGGAGGCGCGGAATCCCTTGTCCGCCTTCCTGGTGTCAGGGTTGGCGCGGTGGCTGTCCCCATTGACCGGCGAATTCTCCGCGGTGGAATCGGCGGTCATCCCGAATCCCGGATTTTTGCCGGCCATCGCATTCGCCATCATCCCCATCATCGCGGACTGGCCTGTCATTCCGGAGAGCATGGCGGCCATGATCTCTATCGCCTCGGTTTCGGCGGCGATGGTTTCTTCCCCGGTATTCCCTTCCGCCAGGAGAACGGCCGCGTCCGTCATGGGGAGCCCGACTTTCTCCAGAGCCTGCCTGAGCCCGGGAATATCCGCACCGTATTTTGCGCCGAGATCCGAGAGTATGTCCCTGATGCGGTCCTGCTTCCCGGACAGGGCCGTGCCTTCCAAAAGCTGCTTTGCATCGTGGGGTTTCCTCGAATCCAATTCCCGGGTGTCCTTCCTACGCTCGGTCTCCCCGAGGAGCGCCCTCATCATCTGGATCACCAGCTCCATTGGCAGCTTCGTGGCGCTCGATTCGCAGGACTGTCCTGAACGCTTCGACAATGCATCGAGGAGTTCGGCCCATTGTCCGAGCTTCTCCTCCATGCGCTTGCAGCGCGCGAGAGCGTCCGATAGCTTGTTCTCCGATATGCATTGCTCGTTTTCCGCCAATATCTTCTCTATCTTCTCCGTGTCCATGTCGGAAAGGATTAGACCGTAGGCCTGAAGGGGAAGTCGCCTGGAGACCGCCGACATGTCGCTCCTGATCTCCAGGACGGATCTTCTTATCCCCGAATGGAAGGATGTATGGCCGTCGAGCATGGCCAGGGTCCCGGAGTCAGCGTTCTCTCTGGTCATTCCGGCGCTTCTGGGAAGTGTCGTCTTGAGCTGTGCCTGGAGATTTTTCTCGTTCTCTGCCTCCTTCCTGAGGCGGGAAGCGAAATTGCCGGCCACGGTATCGGACAAGGACGCCTCGGCATCCTGGAGCATTTCGTCGAGCCGCCTCACGATGTCCTCCTGGATATCGGCAGCATCGTCGAGACTGCCCTTGCGCCCGGTCTTGGACTCCGACGCGTTCCGGAGCGTCTTTGTGCTTTCCTTGAACTGCTTCGATGCCAGGTCGGCAAGCTTCGAGAATAGTGCGGTCCATTTTTCGGCCATCCGCACGTCGAAGGACTGGTTCTTCAACGCCTCCTTGAGAGTTTCGGCGGCCTCTTCGCATAGTTTTTCCGCGACGTCGGCGTTGGCGTCCTCGTCCCGGGCGATCCGGGAGGACTCCTCGTCACCCTCCTGTCCTGAGATCTTCTCCTCGGCGGAGTCCGAGAGCAGTTTGTTCCTCAGGAGATTCTCGATCTCGGCGCCGCGCAGGTTCTGCATCTTCCCCGCAATGTCCCTAAGTTTCTCGACGACGAGGCTGAAATGCTCCTCGTCGGTGAGCACGTATATGTATTTCTCGGCGGAAACGCTTTCCTCCCTTCCTGGGAGACGGTCGCGCGCGGCGAGCTTCAGCACCATCAGCCTGCCGGGCCCGACCCCGAGCGATCTTGGAGATAGAAGCGTTTTCGCCTCGAAGTCGAGCGGCGGTCCGGCAGGCACTTTCATGTCCTTGCGGACTCGGTTCTCCTCCTCCCAGTCATCCTTCCTGGTGAAGATCCTGATGTCAAGGGATGCCGAATCGAGGCCGTAGTCGTCTTCGGCAGTCAATACCATCTCGGTCGTCTCGTCGTGGAGTATCGCGACACTGCGCGCGATTCCGGAGATGTCGGCGATGGGGGCCTTGTCCTTGAAGGTCTCAACTTTGATGACAGTCGGCAGCTTCTGGCCTATGCCATGGATGTCGGTCGCCAGAAGGCGGACCTTGGCCGAATCCATTGCATCCATCTTCTCCTCGATCTTGAAGGTGTCGGAATCAAGCCTCGTCGCCAGGTCGCGCGACTCGTAGCTGGCGGCGATGGTCCCGAGCGCTCGCGAGAATCTGCCCGACAGCGTGAAGCTCGCCCCGTCGAGGATCCTCAGCGTGCTTCCTGGAACGAGAATGTCTTCGGTCTTGGAAATGTATTCGGGATATTGTATGGATGCGGTGATCTCCTCCGGGGCGGGGCGGTAGACCGGAACGGCGTCCATGGCGGCATGCCAGTCTCCAGCCCTCAGGAATATCCTCGACGGAGCGGCTATCCCCTCGAAGCGGAAGGAATAGCTTCCATCGGACATGGCCGAGAGGAAGCTCCCGCCGTTGAGACGCGCATTCGCATAGTCCGGACGATGGATGGATCTTTCTGAAAGCCGCAAGACCAGATCGAAGGGCTCGGATACCGGAACCGTGATCCTCCCGGGGAGATTCTCCGGCACGACAAACGTGAAGCGGGGGACGTCGCCCAGTGGATTGAGGAATCTCCCGACACAGTTCAGAAGGGCTGGCGCCGCGAATTTCGCAAGCAGTGCGACCATGACAAGAAGGAGAGCCGAGACGATGGAAATCTTCGCGGTCCTCAGCTTGTCGACGGCCTTCCCGAAATCGTGCCTCTCAGCGTCGGATGCGACCTGTCTCAGCGCCGCCTGCCGGAGCTCCTCCGACTGGAAGGCGCTGCAGTCCTTGTCTTCCGAAAGCTCCACCGCGCTTTGCAATCTGTCCCCGAGCTTCCCGAATCTCCTCTGGATGACGACCGCGAGTTCCGAATATGATCGCCTGCGCAGGACCCAGTGCCGCAGCCAGTTCCAGAGCGTGCAGGCGCATAGGGCCAGGGCGGCGGCCAGCAGGACCGTGCGCAGCGCCCTCGGAGTGTCGGCGAATCTGTCGGCCACGAAGAGGATGAAGAGAGGGGCTATAGCGGAAGCGAGCATGGCGGAGGCGCAGAACAAGGTCTCGAACAGCAGCAGGAGCCTCTCGAAGGAGACTATTTTCCTGCGCAGATTTTCCGGCAGATTACGCATGGGAAAGGCGACTCCCGGTTTCAGAAGGAGACCTTGACGTCCCCCGCGACTTTTATCGGAGGAGGGATGATCCTCACTCCGCCATTCTTCTCCCAGTCGTTGTCCCAGTTCCGGAACAGCAGCGGGGATGTGGGCTCTCCCCACGGGTTGATGTCCACCACGAGAATCCTGCCACTTGCGGTGAAATAGATGTCGACGGCGCAGCTGACGGCCGGAATCAGCCAGCCTGTCTCGGCGAAGAAATCGTTGGCCTTCCTCCAGAAACGCTCCTTTATGCCCTCGAGCCTGCGGAAGTGCCTCGTCAGCCAGAGCTGGCTCATCCCGAGCAGCTTCTTGTCCCTGATGAAGAGCCTGAACTCCTTCGGCCTGCCCATGCGGCGGAAGGGGCGCACGCAGATGTGGTCCGATCTTCCCTCCGAAACCGACCTCCTCACCTTCTCGCTGAGCGCTAGGAATCTCCATGCGCTCTCGGCGGAGTGGACCGCCCCGGCCTTGGCCGCGAAGCGTTCAGTGTCGGTCGGCGCGGCCGAATCCACGAAGACGAACTTGTTCCCGAAGAAGACCTTCATGGCGCCATGGAGGCGGCGGATGGCGTCGGCCGTCCTCTCCCCCTCCGAAACCCCCTCGACAAGGAGCTTCTTCTCCTCCTCGGTAAGCTTGACGAAGCTGGTTGGGAATGTGTAGTTCGCGAGCGAGTCATACCATTTGGAGGTCTTGAACGTGTCCGGATTGACTTCAGAAGATGTCGTCGTCATAGTCTTCGTCCTGTTTTTTCGGGTTGAGTTTTTTCTGGAGGCTGTTCATGACCACGAACGAGTATATCGAGAATCCCACGAAGCAGACCGTCTTGAAGTCGAGGAGTGGCAGGGAGAGGCCGCTGTAGAGCGTTCCGATTATGATGGCCGGGAAGCTGGAATAGAGTATGACCGAGAGGAAGTTCAGCGTCTTGATGCTGTCCAGCAGCTGGCTCCCGAAGATTGTGAATATGCTTAGGATTATCAGGGCGTAGAGCGGGATGGAGAAGACGATGTTGAACAGCATCGCGGCGAAGTGGAGCAGGGCGACGAGGAGGAATATGGAGATCCTGGCCTCGGTGAAATCGAAGGAATCCTTCCCTTGGTATATCGAGGCGTCGAAGCTGTCGGCCCTCGCCAGGCGGAGGACGTTTTCAAGCTTCGATGTCGTGCCCTTCCGGTTCTGCATTCTGACGAATCCGGAGAGTAGCGGATAGTATTGGTATTCGGATCCGGTCTTGAACCAGACGTAGAGGGAGTTCGGCATCCAGATTATCCCGTTCGCGGCGCCGGAGTCGTCTATCGCATGCTCAGTCGTTGCGTCCGGGATGTAGTCTATCCTGGTGCTCCCGAGCTTGAGCTTCCTCGGCTTGTCCTCGTCCTTCAGCGGGAGCAGCCCCTTGGAGTCGAAGCGGACACCCCCGAAGTAGCTGTGCAGCGCCCCGCAGTATTTGAAGGTCGTCCGCATGATCGAAGGCGCCCTCATGGCCATGAACGCCATCGATGCGAGCAGGGCTATGGCCGTGAAATGCAGCAGGGTCCGCGAAAATGGCATCTTCGCGATCTGCTGGAACTCATCCGTCCCGGAGCATACGGACAGGGTGGTCCGGAAGAATCCCCGCCTGACCGGTTTTGGGCCGTCCTGCATGGCCTATCTCCTTTCCCTTGTGAAGTTGTTTTTCGCGGATTCCCTCCGGATCTCCTCGAGCTTTCCCTTCAGCTTCGAGAAGCTTCTCCTGTCGAGCCTGTCCACGAAGAGCACGCCGTCGAGATGGTCTATCTCGTGCTGTATGGCCCGGGCGAGGAGGCCGGCGCACTCTATCGTGATGGCCTCCTTGCAGTTCACGAGCCCCTCGAACAGGACGCGCGACGGCCTCTCCACTTCCGCAAATATCCCAGGGACGCTGAGGCATCCCTCCTCGCGGACCTCCTTCTCCTTGCTCGACGAGATGATGCGGGGATTGATTATCAAAGCCGGCATCTTCCTCGAGAGGATCAGCTCGCCAGGGCTGTTCGGCTCCCCGGTCCTCGACGTGTCGGGAGCGGGCACCGCAAGCGCTATCATCCTGAGCCCCACTCCAACCTGCGTGGCCGCCAGCCCAACGCCGTCGTACTTGAGCATCATCTTCAGGAGCTCCTCCCCGAAGCGGCGGACATCGTCGTCTATCCTCTCCACCGGAGATGCCTTCCTCGAAAGGGCCGGATCGCCAATCGTCCTTATGTCAAGATGTCTCGGAATCTGCATTCGATCCAACGTTGTTTGGTTTCAAAGTCCGCCGGCGACCTCGAGGGTCGCCCCAGTCACGTAGGAGGCCTCCCTCGACGCGACGAAGAGCACCAGGCTGGCGACCTCGTCCGCCCTCCCGAAGCGCCTGAGGGGAACCTGCTCGACATATGACCTCCTGCGCGCCTCGTCCAGATCGGCTATCAGATCCGTCTCTATGAACCCCGGGGAGACGCAGTTGACCGTTATGTTCTTCCTCGCGGCCTCCTTCGAGAGGGATCTGGCGAAAGCCTCCTGCGCCGCCTTCGAGGACGCGTAGTTCGCCTGCCCGGCGAAGCCATGCTTGCCGGAAGGCGAGCATATGTTCACTATCCTGCCATATTTGGACTGCATCATCTTCATCAGCGCGAACTTGCTCATGTTGAACGTTCCGCCTATGTTCACGTCCATAACCCGCCTCCAGTCCTCCGGACTCATCGTCCCGACGATGGAGTCGCGGCGTATCCCGGCGCAGTTCACCAGAACGTCCAGGCTGTCGTGGGCCGCGTTGAAATCCCTGTAGAAGGATTCGACGGCGGCGTAGTCGGAGACGTCCAGTTTCACCGTCTCCAGGGGAGCGCCCTGGAACTGCGACTTGAATGCCTCGGCGGAAGCGGTGTTTCCTGCGAAGATGGCGGTGACCGCCGCTCCCGAGGATAGGAAGGCCTCGCATATCGCCCTGCCTATTCCGCGCGTGCCGCCGGTCACTATGACATTGCATCCGCTGAAATCGAACTTGATGTTTTTCATTTCCGCACGTCGTTTTCCGTTCCCGCCAATATATACCCGGAATCCGATTTTAATAATCGCGTTCATGCATTATATTAGGGGAAACGCAAATAGAGAGTCTTGGATTCACATAACATGAAATTCCAGTGTCAACTATGCAGTTGCGCCATCCACGAGGTGAAGCCTTGGATGCTGGGCAAGAGAATCGTCTGCCCGAACTGCTCCAGGAACGTGGCCATGCCGTCGAGCCCCTTCGGGGTGGGCAGGATAATCGGCGACTTCATCATCGAGGAGAAGATCGGCGAGGGCTCCATCGGCACAGTTTATCTCGCCCATCAGGCATCATTGGACAGGAAGGTCGCGCTCAAGCTCCTCTCGGAGCAGTATGCCAACGCCAAGGGCATGTCCTCCTTCCTCTCCGAAGCCCGCGCGGCCGCCAAACTCTCCCACCCGAACCTGGTCAAGTGCCTCGCCGTCAACGAGGAAAGCGGAATCTGCTACATGGCGATGAACTACATAAAGGGCCAGACGCTGAAGCAGAAGATTAAGACCGGCGGCAAAATCAACGTGGACGAGGCCCTGCACATAGCGCAGCAGGTCGCCGAGGCCCTCCACTGCGCATGGGAGGAGGCACGCCTGATCCACAGGGATGTAAAGCCGGAGAACATCATGATAGACGAGGACGGGGTCGTCCAGCTGACAGACCTCGGTCTCGCAATGCCACAGACCGAATGGCACGAGGGCATGGAGATTTCCGGAAGCCCGTCCTACATGAGTCCGGAGCAGTTCACCGGGGAGAAACTCGACACCCGCAGCGACATATACAGCCTGGGAGTCTCCCTCTACCAGATGCTCAGCGGCAAGCTCCCGTTCATGGGCAAGACGCTCAACTCCGTCGCCAGGCAGCACTTCAAGGAGATTGCCACGCCGTTGAACAAGCTCGTCCCGACGATTCCCCGCCAGGTCTCGGACCTCGTGTCCAGAATGATGGCGAAGCGCCCCGACGACAGGTTCAAGGACATGGACGATCTCCTCAACAGCATATGGAAGATCCGCCAGAGCACCGCTCCGGAGAAGGAGCTCGTCCCAAGCGTCCATACGGTCACGATGAAGAAGCTCGACTACGATCTCCAGCTCCAGTCCAAGGCCAGGAAAATACAGATACAGATGGCGGAGAACGTCGAGAGGGGCAAGTCCGACACCCTGGTCAGGATCATCGCAGTCGCCGTGCCGATAGTCGTCCTCGCGGTCATTCTTATCATAGCGATGTCAACCCAGAGCAAGAACCGCAGCACCGCAGGCATGAAGATGGTCGAGGACATAGAGGCTATGCTCGAAGACGACGACGCGAGCATGGTCGCGGTTGACGCCGAGATCGAGAAGGCGCGGAAGTCCCTCCTCTCGATGCCTGAGAAGCTCGATCCTTCGATCGGACTCCGCCTGGAGCTTTGCGCGAAGAAGGTCGAAACCATCAAACTCCAGGAGAGGAACAGAGTCCTGGAGACACAGGCGTCCTCCCTCGCCTTGAGGCTGCACGACCTCGAGGTCAAGACCCAGGACGACAACCGGATGATCCTGGACTCTGGAGAGAAGGACAGGAGAATAAAGCAGCTCGAGACCAAGATTCAGGCCCTTGAGCGAGACATCAAGAAGGAGCGGGATCTGTCGGCCGGCCTCAGACGCAACATCAACGCCTTGAACGACAGGGACTTCGCCGCGTGGTGCGACGACCTCAGGCTCAAGACCTCGGTGATGATCCGCAACGGAAAGTTCCAGGAGGCCCATGCGCTCCTCAAGATTTCCTTGGAGAACGCCTCCAAGTCGCAGGAAAAGTGGATATCGGACAAGACCATCGAGCTGCAGAACGTGGAAAAGCTCTTCTCCAACATCGAGAACAGCGCCCAGCGCTACGCCGGCCTCGATCTCAAGGAGGGGAAGCTAAAGGAGATAATCGGTGCGAGCGCCTACATCGTGACGAGCCTGGGAGTGGTCGAAAGCAGTCCATGGAAGACCCTCTGCCTCGAGAGCCTGAAGGCGCTGACCCCGCCAGACATAGTCAACTCGGCCGGGGAGATGCTCCCGTATTATTTCGCCCTGCTCAACGGCAGATTCTCCGACACGGCCGAATTCCTAGGCAAGAACCCGGAGGCTAAGAGCACCATGCTGGCCGTCCGGAACTATATCTTCGAGAACATCAGATACACGGCCGCCACGGACCGGAAGAAGGCCTCCGCAAGAGCCGAGGACTTCCTGAAGGATTTCAACGCCACCGAAGGCATGGACAAGATCAAGGCGGACCTTAACGCCATCCTGAAAGAACAAGCCCCGCTGTAAACGTGAATATCCATTGCCATGTTGACTTTTGCGGATGCGGAGTTTAG
>CAZGJP010000043.1:3725-13385 GCA_964526605.1 uncultured Lentisphaera sp. | reverse complement strand
CCCCCCCAAACATAAAAATGGGCGCCCCCAAATTTAACCCCCCCCCCCCATTACACCCAACCAGCCCATGTGGGTGGTAACATAGTGTTTTAGGTCGGCCACGCCAAATGGTTCACCAGAACTGTCCTCTTGGATTTGGAGCAGTGGTTCAAGGCGGGGGAAGGAAACAAATACTACTGGCCCGAAAGCGATTGACCTGAATGTTGCGTTCAAAGGCGGCAAAATTTAGGTTCATTCCGAGATGTAGAGCGGATTTGGCTCTATGTCGCCGGGCGGAGGCCCCTGCTCCTCCGGCGGAAGGATCTCGCGCCCCTTCCATCTCCCGCTCCTGAACCTGAGCCAGAAAGTCAGCCCGAACACGGGGAAGCACACGACGAACACCGCCCAGGCGGCAAGAGGCGGAAGCTGGAGCCGCTTTGTCACGAACCATGTGATCAGCGCCGCGCTCCAGTGCAGCGCCGCCGATGCGAACATCGCCCACCTTGTGTCGCCAGCTCCGCGCACCGCCCCGGCGAAAACAATGAACACCCCATCCGAAACCGGATACACCGACATCATCATCACCATCGGAACGGCGACACGCCTTATCTCATCCCAGCCACGACAGTCCTCCGGGCGGAACATCTCCGCCAGAATGGAGGGCAGCAGCAGGAACAAGAGCATCATTGCGCCGGAATACAGGAAGACCATCTTGAAGCCGGAATACGCGGAACGCATCGCGGCGGCCTCGTTCCTCCTCCCCAGATTCTGCCCGACCAGCGTCATCACCGCCACCTGCAACCCCACCATCGGGACAAAGGACACCATGTCCCAGCTGAACGCTATCGTCACCGCGGACGCCACGGTCTCCCCGTAGCCATGGAACATCGAGACCATCGCGGTGAACGCGCTCATGTTGATCAGAAACTCCAGCCCGGACGGGAACCCGAATCTCAGAAGCCTCGACATAAGGTCCCGCCTGAACACAAACGACCCCGCGACATCGAACTCGACAGCGTTGCCCCTTCTCAGATAGAAGAACAACAGCGTCGCGAAATTCGCAAACGCGCTCGCCGCAACAGCAATCGCCGCCCCCCTTATCTCCAGCGCCGGAAACCCAAAGCGCCCGAATATCAGCGCATAGGCCGCAAGAAGATTCACCACAAGCCCGACGAGATTGGCGAACATCACTTGGCGGGTCCGCCCCACCCCCGCGAAAAACGATGCCAGCGGCACCTTCAGCAGCGCAAAAAGCGACGTGGTGAACATGGATATCAGAAAGTAGCCCTTCTCAAGCGCTATCTGCTGCGGACTGTGGCCGGCAAAGGCGAAACTCGCATGCCCCAGCGGAACAAGAAGAAGCATGAGGGGATAGGAGATCAAGGCCAGGATGAAAGCCTGGCTCGCCATCTTCGAGCAGTCGGCCTTCCTCCCGGCGCCGTAGAGATGAGCAACCATCGCCGACGAATACCCTATCAGCCCCATGAAGAAGGTCATCAGCGTGAAGCAGGTCAAACCGCCGCCAAGCATGGCCGCCATCTGCACTGGCGACACCCTCGAGAGCATCAGCCTGTCCAGGAACATCACGAAGGTCTCGAAGCCGGACGACAGCACCATGGGCAGCGCTATCACCCACAGCTCCCCCCTCCCTCCCTCTCCCTCCGTATGTCTCTTGAAAAATTTGCCAAATGAAAACACCAGCAACTCCCTATCTCTAAAAAGTTTCTTACAGTATACTGTCTTTCCACACTTGCCATCTGCACCTTACATCTGTATATTCATGTCCATCCCGTATCATGTATCCTGTATCCTGTATCCTGTATCATGTATCCTGTATCATGTATCATGTACCCTGTATCATGTATCCTGTGTCATGCCCGCCGGTTCTCCAATGGAGAATGACGGGTAAACATACTATGCCAAGGAGCCGTAATTGCGGCTCCCAACATCGAGGATCCAGACAATGGATGGCTTCCATAGAATAGCGATCTGCGTCCCCAGGTTGAAGGTCGGAAACACGGCCCACAACGCAGTTGCTATCTTGGCCGCCGCAAGAAAGGCTTCCAGGGCGGGCGCCTCAATCGTGCTCTTTCCGGAACTGTCCATAAGCACGTACTCCTGCGGGGACCTCTTCCACAACTCGAGGCTGCTGGATGCCGCTTACAACGCCATCGCGGACTTGGCCGCGAAATCCGCGAAGCTGGAATGCGCGATAGTCGCAGGTGCACCGCTTCGTTGGAGAAAGGGCCTCTACAACTGCGCAGTCGCGATAAGAAAAGGCGAGATCATCGGGGTAGTCCCGAAATCATACCTGCCCAACTACAAGGAATTCTACGAGAAACGCTGGTTCCAGAGCGGAAGGAATATCGCCGGAGAGCAAATCGAAATAGCCGGGGCGAAAGCGCCATTCGGAACGGACCTCGTCTTCACGGACATGCGGGACCTCAGCTTCGCGATGGAAATCTGTGAAGACCTCTGGATGCCCATCCCTCCATCGTCCCAGCATGCGACCGCCGGCGCAAACCTGATCCTCATCCTGTCCGCAAGCAACGAACTTGTCGGAAAGGCCGACTACAGACGAGAGCTCGTCAGACACCAGAGCGCCAGATGCATCTGCGCATACGCCCTCTGCTCCGCGGGAACATACGAGTCTTCCACGGACACGGTTTTCGGGGGCCACTGCGTCGCATGCGAGAACGGCGCCACTCTCATGGAAAACAGCCGATTCGAGAACGAGGAATACATCGGATATGCCGACATTGACTGCCGGAAGATGAACTTCATGAGAATGTCCGAAAGCTCGTTCAACGACGACAGAGGCGGAAAATACAGGAGAATAGAAACCGGCGCCATGCCGTCCCCCGGGGAGATCTTCCGGCAATACGACCCACGCCCGTTCGTCCCGTCCGACAGACAGCGCAGGGACGAACGCTGCGAGGAGATATTCAAAATTCAAAGCAACGCTCTCGCAAGGCGCCTCGCCCACACGAAGGCAAAGAAGGCTGTCATTGGAATATCGGGTGGCCTCGACTCCACGCTAGCCCTCCTGGCGACGGAAAAGGCGTTCAGCATTCTCGGCAGGGACGCCTCGAGCATAATCTCCGTAACCATGCCCGGCTTCGGGACAGGCTCGCGGACCCTGCGGAACGCACGCGCAGTTGCCAAGGCCATCGGAACGGAGCTGCGCACCATAAACATCGGCGACGCGTGCCGCCGCCACCTGAAGGACATTGGAAGAGACCTGAAAACGCATGACACCACCTTCGAAAACGCACAGGCCCGCGAAAGGACGCAGATACTTATGGATATTGCCAACGCCGAAGGCGGAATCGTGGTCGGGACAGCGGATCTCTCCGAAATCGCCCTCGGATGGTCCACTTTCAGCGGAGACCACATTTCAATGTATGCCGTCAACTGCGGCATCCCCAAAACCCTGGTCCGTCACGTCATAGAATGGGCGGCCGGAAAGTCCCCGTCGAAAACCCGCCGGATCCTCCTGGACATCCTGGACACTCCGATAAGCCCGGAGCTCATCCCGCCGGGGAAGAACGGGGAAATGACACAGGAGACGGAGAAGATAATCGGACCATACGAGCTACACGATTTCTTCCTCTATCACAGCATCAAATACGGGGCCTCCCCCGAAAAACTCGAATACATTGCGAAAATCGCATTCAAGGGCGTATTCGACGCGAAAACCATAAGAAACACTCTGAAGACCTATGTGTCGAGGTTCTTCGCAAATCAGTTCAAGAGGAACTGCTGCCCCGACGGTCCCAAGGTCGGAACCATAGCCCTTTCTCCACGTGGAGACTGGCGCATGCCGTCAGACGCAGACCCCTCGATCTGGATGGAAAGCATCTAAGCTAAATTTTGCGTTTAGAGGTCGCAAAATTTAGGTTTATTCCTTTTCCTTCTTCTCCCCGGCTTCGTCATCCCCTCCCCCTTGGACGAACTCGAAGAAGAGGAACATCAGGGCGGAGAAAGCGGCAACCCAGAAGTAGATGTTGTGGAATCCGGCAAACATCTTCTCCATCCTGTCGGCGTAGAACGCCGGCGCGGGCCACTTGTGCACCGTGGACGAGATCCACTTCGAGAGAAAGTGCACCGAAGGCAGGGCCAGCAGCATGCCGATGAATGTCCACAGCGAGTATGTCTTGCCTGTCGCAAGGGATGCAACCGCCGCCGCTGGATATTGTCCGCAGAGGGCGATTCCTGCGGCGAAGAGCATTCCCCCGACGGCGGCCCCCCAGAAGAAGGTCGGACGCGTCTGTATGGTGACGATCCCGTAGTTCTTGGCGAAATAGAAGAGGACGGCGCCGAAGGCCAGCGAGGAGAAGAGAATCTTGAAGAACTTTCCGTTCTTCATGGCGAGTTGGTCCAGAAGCGTCTTTCTCCAGCCCATTTCGGACTGTATCAGGAAGAAGCCGAAGGCCGTTCCGAGGAGGAGCCCCGCCACCAGCCTCGCCGTTCCTTCCAGGGAAAGAGGATGCATCATTCCTTCCCTCCCTTTTTTTTGGGCTTGTCCCCGCCTCCACTCGCCGCCGCCCGGGATATGCCGGAGAACACCACGCCCCACACGATGAATGAAAACATGAATATCCACGCTCCGGTCGAAAGCTGCATCGCCGCAGCCCACTGACCCAAAAAGGAGTCTCCCGCGAACTGCAACCCGGTCATCACCAGAAAACCACCTGCCACGTTCTGCAGGATGGTCACGCCAAACGCTCCAACCGGACCACTGCCCTTCACATCCTCCGGAATCATCCTCAGCCGCCAAGTCCCTCCCGACAGCGACGCCAGGACCGCGCCCAACCCTATCCCCGCCAAAAAAGCGGTCTGCCAGTCGAAGGGAAAGAATTCCGACACCTTGCGCATGTGGAGGGACTCGCGGCAGTAGTCGGATATCTTGAGATATGCGTCCGACATCCCCGCCGGGGTGTCAAGCACATAGATGACTATGATGAAGAGCAGGGCGGCGGTCAGCCCCGATATGAAGGCCGACCATCTCCCCTTGAAGAAATTCAGCATTGCGTTCCCTCTCGTATCTGCGGCAAATGCGGCCAACTGCTTAATTTAGGATCGAGCCGATTGCAAAATTGCCTTTGGAACAGCCCGTGGGTGGCGTCACTTCCCCTTGGAGGGATCCTTCGATATTGCCGCCCGGCCGGTCCTGGCCATCTCCAGTATTCCAAACGGCTTCATGAGCTCTATGAAATCGCCAATCTTCTCGTCCCTGCCGGACAGCTCGACCCCTATCTCCCCTCCTCCCACGCATACTATCTTGCCCTCGAATATCTCCACGAGCTCCACTATCTGCGACCTGTTCGCGTTGGTCGCCTTCACCTTCAGCAGCAGAAGTTCGCGCTCGATGAAGCGGCCGGAGGTCAGATCGGTGACTTTGATCACGTCCACCAACTTGCTCACCTGCTTGTCTATCTGCTCGATTATCCTCTCGTCCCCGGTGGTGACTATCGTCATCCGGGAATATCTCGGGTCTTCGGTCGTGTTCACGGACAGGGACTCGATGTTGTAGCCTCTTCCGCTGAACAGCCCGGCGACTCTCGCGAGGACCCCGAACTTGTTCTCGACCAGCACCGATATCGTGTGCCTGTTCATAGCATTTCTCCCGTTTTCTTGCGTTTATGAGCAGATTGCAAAATTCCGCCTCCCCACAGCCCGATGGAGTCCCGGCCCGGAGCCGGTCACTCCGCCTGCGTCACAAGGGAAATCTCCTTTATCCCCGCGTCCTTCGCTGTCTTCATCAGCTCCATCACTTCCTTGTATTGGCGGCTGCCGTCGGCACGGATTAGAAGCGAGAGCTTGCCGTCGAGGTTTCTCTGCCGGACAAGTTCGGCCGAGAGATCCTCCAGCCTGTAGGGCCTCTTGTTGAACTCGATCTTCCCGTTCTTGTCCAGATTGATCACCTTGAAGCTGTCCTCGGGTAGCTTTTCCGCGTTCATCTCGGGCGGGTTCACGTTGACCCCATACTCCATGAGAGGAACGGTTATCATGAAGGTTATGAGGAGCAGGAATGTGAGGTCTATCAGCGGGGTCATGTTGATCTCGCTGATCGCGCTTAGCTGCGATCTCTGCTTCTGCCTTGCCATGTATCACTCCTCGAATTGCTCCAGCTTCACCTTCGCCATGAATTCCTCAACGAAATTGTCCATCGTCACTATCATCTGGCGGATGGTGTTGGAGAGGAAGTTGAAGCCGATGAGAGACGGTATCGCGACAATGAGGCCGACAACCGTGGTCAGAAGCGCGCCGCTTATCCCCGGCGCCATCGCGTTGATCTCGGCCTTGCCGTGGATGGCCATCGCGCAAAAGGCCATCATTATGCCCCAGACGGTCCCGAAGAGGCCCAGAAGCGGGCTCACACTGACCGCAGTTGACAGCAGCCCCATCTTGTCTTCCAGCCTGACTATCTGGTCCGCGACCGACCTCTCGAGCGCGCTGCGGACAGTCTCGATCTGCGCCGTCGAAAGCTTCTTCACCGGTATCTGCTGGCCATACTGCTCCGCAAACTCAGGCGGGATGCCGTAGAATGTGAGAAGCTCCTCGGCCCCGGCTTCGTATATCCTCGCGACCGGACCCTTTATATCGGCGCTTTTCCTGTATATCGAGAGCGGAAACTTCTTCTCCCTGAAAAGCCATGAGAAGAGCAACGAATTCCTGCGCGCACGGTAGAGCAGTATCCCCTTGTCTATCATTATCGTCCACGTGAACACGGAGAACAGAAGAAGAAGAAGGACTATGCCTCTTCCGACAGCGTCCGACTGCTGATACGGATAATATGGATTCACATACGTCGCCAACACGGGGATGATACTGCTCATTTTCCTGACCTCTCCTTGATGAAATTCGCTTGCCAATAGATTAACAGCGCGGATGGATAATTCAAACTAATCTCGAAGCGGTCTGACAAAGACCGAGACTTTCGCTCCCGCGCGGGGAGTCCTCTCGCCGAAGACCTCGAGCTCATCGTCCCCATCCCCGTCGCAGGATGGATTGTCTATTATCGTGTTCCCGAACGACCACACGTTCGCGATGTTGCCCTCCTCCTTCGCGAGGCATGTGCCGTCGTGAGCGAAGTTCGAGCCCACGAAGACCCATTCCCGGCTCTTGCGCTCCCCGCCAGTCTTCTTGTCGCGCAACCATTTCTCCACCGGATGCCGCTCCCCTCCTTCAAGCCGCAAATCTATCGCCAACAGGCTGCCCTGCGGCATCCCGCCCCCCGGCAGCCTCGTCCCATTCTCCGCCCCGAGCAGTATCAGCGCGAGTTGCAGGTGGAACGGGTCCAAGCCGGTGATGAGCAGGCTCTCATGCGCCCGTCCTCCCGGAATGCATATGAGCACCTCCAGATCTCCAGTGCCTAGATTCACCTCGGCGGGAAACGATATCTCCATGCGCGACCTGTCTATGGTCGCCAATCCGATCCTGACATTGCCGTCGGACAGGACCTCCCCGCCCATCTTTTGCACAAGCGCAATCTCTTCCTTGGTCAGAGGCGGAGGAGAGGCATCACCGCCTTCCGGGACCAATGAACATCCCACAAGCGGAAGGATGAGCACGGCGAGCAAGGCCACGCACCCAGCCGCTCCGAAGACCCGCTGTCTTTTCCTTGTTTCCTTCATCCCCGCAATATACATCCTTGCGGAATAATTCCCACCTGGTCAAGCTGGCATTTCTCCATTTCTCGCCAACCCATTCCGGAGTGCCGGGCACACCCCGAATTCGAACATGGAGGCAGCCGCAAATTCACGGAGAAGATAGGCGCGGGATTTCCCCCGCTGGAGTTCACAACTTCAGTTGTGCCAGCAGGTTCAGAGCATGAGCTTGACCGCTGCGGCCAGGGCGAGAAGCTTGACTATCAAGTTGAAGGTCCCCTGCGGGATGATTTTCGCCGTCTTGAATCCGGCATAGGCTCCTGCGAGAAGAAGGGGCAGAAGCATCGCGTTGAAAGACAGCGTCCCGGGGGTTATCAGACCAAGCTGCGCGCTGAAAGGGACCTTCACGAGATTGAGGACGAAAAATATTCTCGCGGTGCTCCCTATGAAATTCTCCTTCGGAAGCTCAAGCGCGAGAAGATAAATTGCGAATACCGGCCCCGCGGCGTTCGCCGTCATCGTCGCAAAGCCGCCGAGAAGTCCGAAGAAGGCCACGAAGGAGGGCGAATGCGAGATTCGCGGCTCTCCGCCGGCCTTCCGTCTCCTCCAAGCCAGCCATTCGCCGAGAGCAAGCACGCACACGACTATCGCCCCTATGAAGACCTTGAAGACATCTCCCGAGAACCGGGGTGACATCATTGCCAGCCAGCCGGCTATTATTCCAGCGAACGCCCAGGGCAGCGCCTTGAAGACATGCCGCCAGTCCCCATGCCCGCGGAAGGTCCACATCGCAACGCAGTCCCCGGCAACAAGCATCGGCAGCAGTATTCCCGTGGAAGCCTTTGCCGGAAAAATGTGGGCCATGAGCGGGATCACAAGCACTCCTGCCCCCGTCACGCCGTTCTTCGAGAAGCCTATCGAGAACGCGCAGAGCACCGCAAGCCCCCAGAAAAGCAGGGGGTCTCCCAATTGCGCAAATTCAGGAGCGGAAAATGGAAAGTCCATGCGATGTTCAAAAAAAGAGATTTTGTCCCGGCAACAAGGACGATAAGATAACCTCCAAGGCGAATTATCCAAGACAGGATTGATTTTCTTTTCGCTCAATTGACTTACAGCCGCTCCGGGATTAAGTTCTGGGAGATGAAAAAATCAGCAACAAGCATGCACGCCGACATCGGACGGAGGCTCGACGCTGTCCTGGCTGCGAAATTCGCAGACGTCTCGCGCTCCGAAATAAAACGCCTCATCGAGGCTGGAGCCGTCAGCGCTGACGGAATAATTGTAAAAGAAGCCAAAATGAAGATCAGGGCCCCGACCAGCCTGGAAATCGAAATCCCGGAGAAGAAAGAGCCAAGCCCAAAAGGAGAAGCAATCCCCCTCGACATCATCTTCGAGGACGAAAGCATGATAATCATAAACAAGGCTCCAGGCATGGCAGTCCACCCCGGCGCAGGAACACCAAATGGCACCATCGTAAATGCACTCATGTCGAGATATGCGAATTTCGCAGATGCATTCAAAGATAAATCCCGCCCCGGAATCGTGCACCGTCTCGACAAGGACACTAGCGGCTGCCTTGTCGTCGCGAAAAACGAGGAGGCTATGGGAAAACTGCTCGCGGCGTTCTCGTCAAGAAAAGTAAAAAAAACGTATCTGGCTATAAGCTACGGAATTCCGGCAAGAAAAGAAGGGATCATCGACACGTTCTTCGGGCGTCATCCGGCCGTCAGGAACAAGATGTCGGTCTTGGAATTCTCCCAGCGCAGAGCCGTCACGGAATACAGGATTGCAAAGGAGCTTCAGATCGCCGGGCAGGCATGCGCATTGCTGGAAATCAACTTGAAAACGGGCAGGACTCATCAGATCAGAGTGCACATGGCGCATTTGAAATGCCCGGTCCTTGGCGACAAGACCTATGGGGGAAGACAAAAGATTTCAGTCCCACGTCAGATGCTGCATGCATGGAAAATATCCTTCCCGCATCCGAGAGACGGAGAGATGATTTCATTCGAATGTCCTGTCCCGGACGACATGCGGATTGAAAATCATCGGGCTTCTGCGACTTAAC
>CAZGJP010000043.1:0-3706 GCA_964526605.1 uncultured Lentisphaera sp. | reverse complement strand
AAATGATTCTAAGGTATGGTTTTTGAATTGCGTGCTTTTGCTTTTTTTATTTCTTCCTCGGAGACATCATAACGAGTATATGTTCTTTCAGGCAGAAGCCCCATGAGGGTTCTAACCCATATTTCAAAGATAGACAGTGGTGAATAAAAATTGAGAGATGACGTATTGGAACAAGCTGAATCTGCAACCAATTCACGAATATCACATTTAGGATGATGGCTTGGCGAGACATCCCAACCCAACACAAACACTCCAGTTGTGCGTAAATATGCATACGGACAAGAATAATGGCAGGCTGTATGCTGTTTTTTTGTGGTCTTCCCATTTTTGCCGGATTCAGGTGCCCGAAGACAAGACGGCACGATCCTTCGAAGCCATCTCCGATCACAGAACAATTCGACGCGGACAAGCTAGCGTCTGAATCGTCATTTCCCAACAGCAGATTCCGGTAGTGATCCCTTATTTCGGGGCCTGATGAGCCGATTTGTCCCCAATACTGGCGCCGATTTCCGGTTCACTCCGGGAACTCGATGGACACCTACATCGGAGGTTCGGCTGGCTTTCCTTTTCCCTTCTTTTCCTTTTTTGGCGGCGGTGGGACGGTGAAGAACTTTGTGATGATGCCAGTCTTCTTCTTGTCGTCCGGGTAGATGGTCTTAAGGTCGGCTGACTTGGCGAACGGTCTTTTAGTGATGAGGCTATATGCGATTTCGTCGGCCACTTCCTTCTTCACCTTGCCTTCGGTTAGAATGCGGGCTATTTCCTCGCGGGTGGCCGTGTTTATGTTTGTCTTTTCGATTTTTTTCTTTTCCGGGGCTTGCATGTCCGCTCCGGCTGATTTTTCTCCGGACGATATTTTTTGGCGTCCCTCCGCCGCCTTCCTGTCCTTCGCGGTTGGCGGGACTGGATGCGGGGCTGGCGTTTTCCCCGGCATGAGGAGGCATATGATGACAAGAACCGCAATCCCGGCGAGGACGGCGTATTGGATTAGCTTTCCCTTGTTCAGGCGAGGAGAACTGCAGGTGTCCGCATTTTGACCTGATTCATCCTCCGTCTTTTCTGGTTCTGCGGCAGATTCTTCAACGTGTGGAGCCGGATTTGGGTCTGCGTCCGAAGACGACTCCTTGCCGGGGGGAGGTGCATCGCGGAGTTTGAGTTCGGGATATTCCGAGGATGACGGACCCTGCTTGATTTGCTGCAGGGCGGCTCCGAGCTTCAAGTCGTCGTCCGGCATGAGCAAGCCCCCCATTGAATGGCCTTTAATATATCGCATCCATCCAACGAAGTCAAGATGCGGAAAGATCGAGCCGGCTCTGACGGGAGCGGCGGCATGGTGGTCGGGGAGCCCCGGAAATGGATTCCGATACAAGCCGATCCTTGAAATCGCCGATGCGGGGAATAGCTTACTCCCTTTTCCCGAGTCGAAAATTGGCGGGCATGAAGAAAAGATACAATCCAGGACTAAAGCACCCCGGGAGATCGTTCCTTGCGACGAGGCACTTCCTCTCGCTAGCGGAATCTGGCGACCCGGAATGCGATCCGATACTCAGGCAGGTCGTTCCAACTCCGCAGGAGGAAGTAGCCGGCCCCGCATTTGTCCAGGATCCCCTCTTCGAGGAGAAGTTCTCGCCATTGCCCCGGCTTGTCAGACGCTACGAGGACAGGGCGTTGATACTTTGCACGAGCAGATGCTTCGTCCACTGCCGTTTCTGCTTCAGGAAGAGGCTGTGGTCCTCGGGGCGGCCGCCCTGGACCATCGGGAGGGGGGAATTCGCGAGAATCGCCGGATTCATCGGGCACGACCACAAGATAAAAGAGGCCATCCTTTCAGGCGGAGACCCCCTCCGCATCGGCGATGGATGGCTGCTTGAGATGATAGGACAGCTGGACGGCATCGGCAGTCTCGACGTGATACGCCTAGCCACCCGGGCGCTGTCTGCGGAGCCGTCCAGATTCGGCGCTGGATTTGTGAAGAGGCTCCGGAAGCGCTCCGGAAAACTGTGGCTGATGAGCCATTTCAACCATCCCGCCGAATTGTCGGATGTTGCGAAAATCGCGATCGGCAGGCTCGTTGATTCCGGGATTCCGGTTCTCAACCAGACTGTCCTTCTGAAGGGGGTCAACGACGACATCGGCACGCTCTCCTCGCTTTTCCGCGCCCTTGTTGCGGTGAAGGTCCGTCCGCATTATCTCTTCCACGTGGATCCTGCCGAGGGCAACTCCGGCTTTGTCACCGGGGTGGACAAGGCTCTGGAACTGGTTGGCGGGCTCAGGCGGCGCCTCTCGTCGATATGCGTGCCGTCCTTCGCCCTCGACCTGCCGTCTGGCGGCGGCAAGATAGTGCTCTCGCCGGAGCTTCGCAGGGCTTCTGGCGAGTATTGCGACTACGAAGGAAGGGCGTTCAGGTATTTCTGAACTTGAAAATCGCTTGCATGGATATATATTCCCCGCCCGTTCGATTTTCAGACTCAAAGGATTTTGTCTTCCATGCCTACATACCAATACGAATGTGCCGGATGCAGGAAGGTCTTCGACCACTTCCAGAAGATGAGCGACAAGCCGCTGGACACTTGCGTCCTATGCAAGAGGAAGGGCAAGCTGAAGAGGCTTATCGGAACTGGAGCGGGCATAATATTCAAGGGGAGCGGATTCTACGAGACGGACTACAATAGGAAGGGCAGGAGTTCCGAGCCGAAGGACGCTGCCTCCAGTTCCTCGACGAGCGCTGAAAAGGCGGCGCCAGCCAAGACCGAGACGAAAAAGACGGAATCTAAATAGATAAAACCAACTCAGGGAGATGGAAACATGCTAGTCAAATGCCCGAAATGCGGATTCGAGAACCAGCTGGGCGCGATTTTCTGCCGGAACTGCGGGGACAAGCTCGACATCGAGCAGGTGAGGCCGAAAGTGGTGGACAAGGGCGAGGGATTCAGCGTGTTCGGATTGATAAGGAAGCTGCTCATGCTGGTCATCTTCCTGGGGCTGGTCGGAGTCATAATCGCCATGTTCATCCCAACCAGCGAAAGCCTCTATCCGAGCATCACGGACAGCGCCGAGCAGGAGGCCGCCAGGACCAAGATAAAGAATCTCATCGCGAGGGTGGACGAGGAGATAGGCGAGACCAAGTATGTCTTCAGCGGGCCCGAGGCCACCTTCGCGTACAACGACAGCTTCATGGCGAAGGTCGAGGGCGACACTGGCGGGGCTTATGCCGTGGAGAAGATAGCCTTCAAGGCCGACGGCCGCGGGTTCATGCATGTGCTCCTGGTGGCCAAGCTCGGGGGAAAGGTCCCGGTCACTTTCGAGATAAAGGGAGTTCCGGTCAATCCCGCCGAGGGGGAGACAACGCCCGTATCGTTCACGGTGACCGATTGCACTATGGGCAAGATGCCGATGTCATTCGCGCAGAAGCAGATTCTCGAGAAGTTCATGCCGGCCCTTACGGGAGGCAAGGTGGACAAGATACTCTCGTCCCTCAAGAGCGTCGAGATGGACGAGGCACAGAACATAGTCATCACTGTGAAGTGAGGAGGAAGACCCGTGGGCGGATCCTGGCTTGACGACAGCATATTCTACGAGATATACCCGCAGAGCTTCTTCGACGGCAACGGCGACGGGATAGGCGACATCAAGGGAATCGAGGAGAAGCTCGACCACGTCAAAAGCCTCGGATGCAACGGCATATGGCTGAACCCCTGCTTCGCAT
>CAZGJP010000042.1:10166-13882 GCA_964526605.1 uncultured Lentisphaera sp. | reverse complement strand
GTATCTTGAATCCTGTATCCTGAATCCTGTATCCTGTATCTTGAATCTTGGATATTGGATCTTGGATATTGGATCTTGGATATTGAATCTTGAATCTTGTATCTTGGATCTTGAATCTTGTATCTTGAATCTTGTATCTTGAATACGGCCAGATCCTGAACGGGCAAACGGCGAACGATAAACGGTCAAACGGTGAACGGTCAAACGGTGAACACGCCAAAACCTTTCCTTGCGATAATCGCAACGCCGATAGGCAATCTTGGCGACATCACCCTGCGCGCAATCGAGACTTTGCGGAATTCAGATGTGGTGGCAGCCGAGGACAGCCGCCGCACGCTGGCTCTTCTGAACAGTCTCGGAATAAGAAGGCCGGTGGTCTCGTGCAGGGCCTTCAACGAGGAGAGGGAATCCGAGAAGCTCGTCGAAAAGGTGCTCCGAGGAGAAAGCGTCTCGTATGTCTGCGACGCCGGCACGCCGTGCATATCCGATCCCGGCTCCAAGCTGGTCGCTGCGGCTCTCTCCAAGGGGATCGAGCCTATGATCATACCCGGAGTCTCGGCAATAACCTTCGCCGCGACGGCCTGCGGGCTTCCGGTCGCGAAATTCGCGTTCTACGGTTTTCCTCCGGTGAAGAGCGGACGCAGGAGGAAGTTCGTCGAGAGGATAAGGGACGAGGACAAGACAGTTTTCCTATACGAATCCCCGCACAGGATTTCAAGGCTTCTGGAGGAGATCCGGGAGGTCATCGGACCGGGCACGAAGGTCGCCGTCGTGAGGGAGGCCACAAAAATATATGAAGAATGCTTGCGCGGAAGCGTAGAGGAAATACTTTACGTGACGAGGGACAAGAACTGGAAGGGCGAGATCGTGCTCGCGGTCCAGCCCGGATCCGGAAACAACAACGCGGAGGAATCAGATGAAGACGAGACGGATAGGCTTTGAAGGATGGAAGAACTGCGTCGAGATGGTGAACGGCGATTTCAGGCTCGTGGTGACCACCGGGATCGGCCCGAGGATAATCGGGGCCTTCTGCGGAAAAGGCCCCAACATGATGTATGTGGATCCCAAGACAGCAGGGAAAAGTGGCGGAACCGAGTGGAAGATATACGGAGGACACCGCCTATGGCATTCCCCCGAGGGCAAGCCGCGAAGCTACGCGCCGGACAACGCCAGGATCGAGGTCGTGAGCGAGAAGGACGGGATTGTCTTCTCCTCCGGAAGGGAGCGGATCACGGGAATATCCAAGAGCTTCAAGGTCTCTCCTTCGGGCAGAAATTCATTCAAGATCACCCACACGCTCAAAAACGAAAACCTGTGGGACGTGGAGCTCGCCGCCTGGGCCCTCACAGTCATGGACGCGGGTGGAACGGCCGTGGTGCCGCAGCCGCAAGGAGATGAAAAGGGACTGCTCCCGAACAGATACGTGACAGTGTGGCCATACACGAACATGGCCGACCACCGCCTGACGTGGGGCAAGAAGTTCATCCTGCTCAGACAGGACTCGAAGGCGAAAGGTCCGGCAAAATTCGGAATCAACTGCGAGGACGGATGGCTGGCATACGCGAACAAGGGGTATTGCCTTAGAAAAAGCTTTCCCCATTTTCTCGACGCGGAATATCCGGACAACGGGTGCAGCATAGAGTGCTACACCTGCGATTTCATGCTCGAGATAGAGACGCTGAGCCCGTTGTATCAGCTCGCGCCCGGGGCAACGCTCTCCCACGAGGAGACATGGGATTGCTTCCCATGCCCCACGATAAACGACGAATCCGACGCGGCCGCCAGATTCGCCTGAACCACTGGTGCGAGAAGATCGTTTAGCAATCATCGCCGACGTGGCGGAAAATGGAGGTATGAAAGATCAGAACTCATTTCAGATGGTGGATAGTCCTGGCGCCTGTCCTTCCGGTAGGGCTGGTGTATCTCGTGCATTTCTGCGGGCTTGGCTCCCTCCTGCTCACCAAGGACTTCCTGCAGTTCTGGGGAGGCGCGCTGATCCTGCTGGCGATGATCTCGGCGCTATCGCGTCTGTGGACGGAGAGGAACGCGCTTGCGGCGGTGTTCCTGCTTTTCACGCTCTGTCTTCTGATGCGCGAATGGAATTTCGGCTTCATGTACAAGGGGGTCTACTGGGGGCTCGGACTCGTCGCCCTGCTGGCCCTTGCGTTCTCGGGCTCGATCCGGGACGACTGCCGCAGGGGGGCGTTCATGCCGTTCATGCTGGCCGCCATCTGGATATATTTCTTTTCGCACGTGGTCGTCGAGGGCGGCCTTCTCGGTCCGAAGGGGATGGCGATCCTTCCGCTTGAGAGGACGCTCAATCTAGCCTTCGAGGAGGCGAGCGAGAACTTTGCGCATCTCCTCCTGGCTCTCGCCGGATTCTCCGGGCTGCACGACGTGAAGAGGAAAATCCCCTCCTATGTGCTTGCAAAATGACATATCGGTGCTTTTTTAACCGCATACAAATCCGGCTATGAAGAACAGATTCAAAAGAGCGGTGTTGTTCCTGCTCGGCCTCGTTCTCGAGGCTGGGTTGGCCCATGACCTTCTCTGCGCCCAGATGAGCCTCTCGAGCATATCCCCCAAGGGCAGGCAGGTCTACGAGGAGGAGAAGCGCAAATACCCCGACTTCGACAAGGCGAAATACGAGAAGGAGGCGGAAGCCAAGTATCCGCTAGTGAAGGTCGGAGAGCAGATAACCATTGTCACCCGCCGCAGCACCTACGCTGGCAAGTTCGGAGGCATGAAGGGTTCCTCGATACTGGTGGCGGACAAGGTTCTCCCCACGGTGGACATCCCGCCGGAGGACATTCTCAAGTACTCGCCGGTCGAGAACGCGAAGGTCAGGAACGCCTTTATCACGAAATTCTCCAACGAATACAATGCCAGGAAGCTGGAGTTCATGGAGAACCTCAAGGAGGAGATCTTCCTCAAATATCCCGCTCTCGACGAGAAACGCCTCGACGCCCTCCTCGCGAAAATCGCGGATCCCGCGAAGAAAATCCAGTATGCCGACTTCATCAGGAGCAACTATGAGGACGGACTTCCGCTCTCCGCCTCCCTGGCGGATCTGGAGAAGTCCCTCTCGGACAAGCTTCTCGGGCAGTGTCCCGAATTGTGCTTCGCCGATGGCGTTTTCTGGAACAGACAGGAAAAGGAGGAGCTTGAGAAACGGGCCCGCAAGATGGCGAAGGAGAGGCTGGACAGGATGGCCGCGAGAGTGCTCGCCCCCAGGACTTCCGCTCCGATCTTCGAGCCAGACGGTGGCATCTTCGAGCCGGGCAAGGATCTCAAGATCAGCTGCGCGACGGAAGGCGCGTCAATACACTACACGCTGGACGGAAGCGAGCCCAATGAGACTTCCCCCAGATACGAGGGGCCCATCGCGATGAACAGGCCATTGCCGGTGAAGGCCGTCGCATTCCATCCGGAGTTCAACGACAGCGACGTCTCCCTCGCCGCTCCGTGGGCAGGCGGCGTCTTCACGTCCTGCTTCGAGACGATGACTTTCAGGGGCAGGACCGTCGAGCGCGTGGATGCCGAGATAGATTTCAAGAGCGGGGGCAAGAGTCCGGCAGAGGGGATAATCCCCGATCATCTTTTCTCGGTGGTGTGGGCGGGGCAGATAATCCCGGACAAGAGCGGGAAAAACTTTTTTTACATCTGGGGGACCACGGGGGCGGGGTGGGGGGGGGGTTGTAAAATGGATATACCCC
>CAZGJP010000042.1:8676-10156 GCA_964526605.1 uncultured Lentisphaera sp. | reverse complement strand
CGGGGCTAGGATGTGGCTGGGGGATGTCATGCTGATAGACGCCTGGAAGGAGCAGGCTCCAACTGAATACAGCAAGAAGATAAAGCTGGATGGTGGCAGGAAGTATGATTTCAAGATAGCCTTCACCGAGGTGATGGGCTTCGCCCAATGCAGGCTCGAATGGCAGACCGGCTCGGACTCGCGCCAGGTGATCCCACAGGAAAGGCTTTTCCCGGAGGGAAAATACGTGGACGAGCTGAAGAAATGGAACAAGAAGATCGTCGGAGGAAGCGAGGAGACATATCCGAACCGGCAGGGGATGAAGAATCCAGGCGAATATGCCGGAGACTTCAAACTGCCTGTCAGGGGTGGACAGAAGCGCTGGGACCAACTGGGGATTAAGTGAAATGGACGAAGACAGGAAAAAACAAATCGTGGCGGTCGTCGTGATACTGGCTATTCTCCTGATAGGCCTGATCCTCTTCTTCCTGCTCCGCAAGAAGCCGGAGCCCCCTCCACCCCCGCCCGCTCCGACCACCACCGCCCCGGTCGAAAAGCCCGCCCCGAAGGTGGAGAAGCTGCCTGATTTCATCGAGAAGACCGAATTCTACGACACGAAGGAGCTCAAGGCCAAATACTACGTGTATCGGGTCAAGCCCGAGACCAGACACAAGGAATACAAGGAATACTACAAGTCGGGGAAGATCAAGGTGGAATGCGTCTACAAGGATGGGGAGATAGACGGCGCCTACGTCCACTACCACGAGAACGGCCAGAAGGCTCTCGAAGGAAAACTGATCAATGGCGTGAAGGATGGAGCATTCACCGAACTTTATCCGGGCGGAAGGAAAAAATTCTCATACAACTACGCGAAGGGCAGGCTTGACGGACAGTGGCAGGAATTCTACGATCTAGACAACTCTCCGCCGGCAATAGAGAAAATCTACAGAAACGGAGAACTCATCTCGGAAATCCACAAAAAACTCGACGGCTCGGTGAAACTCGAAAAAAATCACAGCCCCGAACCCCAAGATATAAAATAGCTCGCTTCTACTTGGGTTTACGACTCTTACGTTGTTGTATTTTTTCATCCGTCAAGCCTCCCGACAGTCTTGGGATATTCGATTCAGGTTGGCGCCGCGCGTCGGATCAGGTTTTCAATATTTCGACGAAGGCTTCCTGCGGGATGTTCACGCTTCCGAACTGCTTCATCCGCTTCTTGCCCTCCTTCTGCTTTTCGAGGAGCTTGCGCTTGCGGGTGATGTCGCCGCCGTAGCATTTTGCGATGACGTTCTTGCGGAACTGCTTCACGTTTTCGCGGGCGACAATCTTGCCTCCGACGGCGGCCTGGATGGCGATCTGGAACATGTGCGGTGGAATGACTTCCTTCAGCTTCTCGCAGATCTGCCTGCCCTTGGACTGGGCGTGGTCCGTGTGGACGATGGCGGAGAAGGCGTCCACAGGCTCGTTGTTCACGAGGATGTCGAGCTTCACCAGATTC
>CAZGJP010000042.1:0-8666 GCA_964526605.1 uncultured Lentisphaera sp. | reverse complement strand
AGATTCTCCTCCTTGTATCCGCTGAACTGGTAGTCCATGCTCGCGTAGCCGCGGGTGATGGACTTGAGCTTGTCATGGAAGTCCACGAGTATCTCGCTCATCGGCAGGTCGGAGGTCATCACCACGTGTTTGCTGTCGGCGGATTCGGTTGCGAGGCATGAACCTCTCTTGGACATTATCAGGTTCATGATGTCGCCGATGTATGCGTTGGGTGTGATTATCTTGGTGAGCAGGAATGGCTCCTCTATCTTCTCTATGGCGGTGGGGTCGGGCATGAGCACCGGATTGTCTATGTCCATGATCCTTCCGTCGCGGAGGTGCACCTTGAATATCACGCTGGGATAGGTGGATATGATGTCCATGTCGTATTCCCTGCGCAGTCGTTCCTGTATTATCTCCATGTGGAGGAGGCCGAGGAAGCCGCATCTGAAGCCGAAGCCCAGCGCCGCGGACGTCTCGGCGCTGTAGTTGAATGCGGAGTCGTTGAGGCGGAGCTTTGGCATGCTCGCCTTGAGCTGCTCGTAGTCGGAGCTGTCGACGGGGTATATTCCGCTGAAGACCACCGGCTTCACCTCGCGGAATCCGGGCAGGGCTTCGGGACGGGTCGCCTTGGCGTCCGCGATGGTGTCTCCGATCTTCGTGTCGTGCGGGCTTTTCAGGTTGGGAATTACATATCCGACGGATCCGCCGTGCAGTCTTTCGACGGCCTTCATCTTGGGCATGAAGGTTCCTACCTCCTTGACGTCGCCGACGATGTCGTTGTTGAGGAGACGGATTTTCATCCCGGCCGAGATGGAGCCGTCGAAGACGCGTATGTAGTTGACGACGCCCCGGTATGCGTCGTATATGGAGTCGAATATCAATGCCCTGCAGTAGTCCTTCGAGTCGCGGGATGGAGGTGGGATGCGTTTGACTATCGCCTCGAGGAGTTCGTCCACGCCCTGCCCTGTCTTGGCGCTGACCGGGATGGCGTCCTCGCGCGGGATGGCGAGTATTTCCTCTATCTGCTCCAGGCACATTCCGATGTCGGCCGCCGGCAGGTCGATCTTGTTTATGACCGGGATGATGTGGAGGTTCTGCTTGTGGGCCAGGTTGAGGTTGGCCACGGTCTGCGCCTGCACGCCCTGCGTGGCGTCCACGACGAGTATGGCGCCTTCGCATGCGGAGAGCGCCCTGCTGACCTCGTAGGTGAAGTCCACGTGTCCGGGTGTGTCTATGAGGTTGAGCTCGTATGTCCTGCCGGAGCCGGATGCGTAGCTCATCCTGACCGGATGTGACTTGATGGTGATTCCTCTCTCGCGTTCGAGGTCCATGTCGTCGAGAAGCTGTTCCTGGAGTTCGCGCTTCTGGATGGTGCCCGTGAGTTCGAGGAGACGGTCGGCGAGAGTGGACTTGCCGTGGTCTATGTGGGCGATGATGGAGAAATTTCTTATCAGCTCGAGCCTGTCTCTCATGTCGGTGGGGATCTCACTCCTGTATTGCGTTCTCGAGCTTTCTGTTGTGCTCGCCCTGGATTTGTTTCAACTTCTCCTCCTGCCTCTTCTTTATCGAGAGGTGGGTGTAGCCCGTGCCATAGTTCACCACCGAGTTGACTGTTTCGGAGACCGCGGCGGGGCTTTCCGTCGCCGGGGCGGCGGGGGGCGTAGCCGGTTTCGAGGAAGAGGCTGTCCTGACAGTCCCGGTTCCGGGCTGGACCGGACTGGCATCCTGCCGCTTGTCCTTCATGACTGGCTTCATGTCTTTGTCGTTCGCGTCCTGTTCGGGCAGGGAGTCGCCGCATCCGGCCAGTATCGCGGCGAAGACGAAAACAAGAGCGATTCTATTCATATTAAAAAACCATCCATTGAATTGCGGCAAAGCGCTTTTGACACGCGGGGGAAGCTACATCCGAATGTTGAATTTTCAAATCCACAACATTACCGCTTGAATTGCTAAATCCGGTTGTCAGGATAGTTTATGGCAGACAAAGGCATATGTTATTCATGCAAATCGAGAGGAAGTTTTCATTTTCGCTTTCGCGCCTTTCCTGCTTTGAATTCTGCCGCAGGGCGTATTTCTACAGATACATCTTCTCCTGGGGCGGCTGGGAGGAGGCTGCCGATCCGCTAGTGCGCAAGGCATACCATCTGAAAAACCTGAGCGGCTCGAAGGCGTGGCTTTCGGAGATTTTCAGGAGGACGCTGCGGAGATTCATCCGGGAAAAGACATCGTCGGGGGCGAAGCCCGACATTCTCCTGATGGGGAGGAGCGAGTTCAACCGCGCCTGGGACGAGGCGGTATCCAGGGGCCCGCAGCGCCTCCCGGCCGGAAAAACCAGATCCATCTCCGAGCTCCACTACGGCGGACGCGTGGGGGGAACCGTTCTGCGCAGCGCCCTGGCCGATGAATTCAGGACGCTTCTTGCGAATTTCGCAGAATCGGGCTTTCTCCGGGAATACGGCTCGATCCCATATCTGCAGTTCAGGGATCTGGCCGGACCGGAGAGTGTGGAGATCGGCGGCGTCGCGGTCTACATCTCGCCTGACTTCCTCGTGCTCCGCGGGGACGAGGTGGAGACGGTCAACATACATGCCGGAGGCTTCCGCGATATCCGCAACTGGGATTTTGCGGCGACCTTCTCGGAGGTTTTAGCGGGAAGCCGCTGCAAGGCGGCGAAGGTCTCCTGCCGATCCGTCTTCTTCGCGCCCGGGGAATTGTCCGTCTGGGCCTCTCGCCCGGAGCACGAGGCGAGATCTCTTGTCATGGAGAAATCCGCCGAGATGATATCCTTCGAGAGGGAATGCGGGGGCGATGCGCCGCTCTGCGAGCTTCAGGAGAAATGCTCCGGATGCGAATTCCGCGGGATATGCCTACAAGATCCGGCTGCGATGCTGCAGTCGGATACATGAAACAAATCGCTGGTCCACGCTGTCTTTCCGGGAGTGGAAATGCTATATTCCTCACTTCAACTGGAATGGGCACATGAGAAGCATCATCCAAGGACTGACGTTGCTGATAGCGCTTGCGCTGTGCTATGCGAATTTCGCGGGGGAGCCGTCTCTCAGCGTCAAGCCGCAGCCGCTTGTCAAGGGACAGAGGGCGCAGATCGAGATCGTCAGCGACGAGGATGTCCCTGAGATCGTTGAATTCCCGGAGCTTGAGGGGATACGCTGGCTTGGCAAGATCGCACAGTTTTCGCAAGAGGGGAGTGTAAATTTCAAGTCCACGACCAGGCACACGGTGGTCTATGCCATCTCCGTCGAGAAGGAGGGGCAGATCAAGTTTCCGTCCCTCAAGCTTAAGATCGGCAGGAGGAAGATCGCGCTGGATCCGTTCGGCGTCGAGGCTGTCGCGCCGAGAATCACATCGGGCTCGGGGGGAGGAGATGGCGGCGAGACGCTGGACAACTATCTCCATGTGAAGGCTTTTCCACTATCGGAGAGGACCGAGTTCTACGTTGGCGAGGATATCCCCTTCGAGGTGGCTGTATTCTGCGCGAGCGGAATAGGGGCCGAATATTCGTATCCCGAATTCGAGGTGCCCGACATTGTCTTCAGGGATTTCTCCGCGGTCAACGAGAAGAATGCGAAATTCGCCGGACACGGGACAGCGACTGAGGATGTTGCTGGCAAAACGTTCAACACGATCAGGTTCAAGACCGTATTCAAGGCGACGCGTCCGGGCTCCCTCGATGGAGAGATCAAGGTCGAGACGCGGATACGGGTGCCGAGGAGCAGGGATCGGAGGAGGCGTCCGTCCGGATTCTCCGATCCGCTCTTCGAGGGCTTCTTCGGGGATCCATTCTCGAACTACGATACTGTGGCGCACACTCTGTCCTGCAAGATGCCGTCCTTGAAGATAGCCCCCCTGCCCTCCAAGCCGCAGGATTCGGTGTTCACGGGGCTTGTCGGCGACTGGAAGCTCGGGTTCGAGATTCCGGACTCCGGGTTCAAGGTCGGGGAGAGCTTCACCCTGAAGATAAACGCCGAGGGACGTGGAGGTATGGACAATCTGCGTCCTCCCGAGATCAACGTGGAGGGATTCCGCGCCTACAAGCCCGAGACGAGGAGGCAGTCGTCCCCGAATGATCTGAAGGAGAATGGGACTATCGAGTATGTGATGGTTCCGCTGAAGGAGGGGGATTTGCCGCTTGACCTATCCTTCTCCACGTTCTCCACGAAGAAAGGGGAATACGAGAGCTGGCGTCTTTCGAGGAGGATTTCGGCCGCGAAGCCGGACGAGGGCGCGTCGTCCGCGCTCATATCGTCTGCGGATCCGGGGAAGAAGCCGTCTCACGCGGCGGAGAGGCCGAAGGAGGAGCTCTCCGACATCCTGTATTTGAAAAAAGGGAGCCACGGGGCTCTCTCCGTTCCGCTCTGGAGGAACAGGCTCTGGCTGCTTCTCGCGGTCGCGCTTTGCGGGCCGCTTCTGCTTCTCGCCTCGGAAACCATCCACATCCTCTCGACGAGAAGGATGGATCCCGCGACGCTGAGGCGGTCGGCGGCGGAACGAAAGCGCAGGGACTTGCTGCGAAGAATCGCCAGCATCTCGGATGAATCCTGCGACTCCTTCGTTCGAGACGAGCTTTGTCCGTGGGTCAACGACATGAAGGGGCATCCGCCCGGGACCAGCGCCGAGGAGATGATGGGCAAGCTCGAGGACAGGGAGCTGGCCGCATTGATCGGGGATTCCTCCAGAGGGGCGTATCTGCCGGGAGGCTCCGGGATGAAGATCGAGGAGAAGCGGAGGATACTTTCGCAGGCTCTGCGGAGGATATCCGTTCTATTGATCTGGGCGGCGGCATTCGCGCCAGGGCTGGTCTCCGACGCGCAGGACAAGGTTCTGGCCGACAAAACCTCCGCGTCGCCCTCCAGGGATCCGTTTGCGCTGTTCGACAAGGGCGATTTCGAGGCTGCGGCGGCGATCTTCTCGGAGAGGCTCGTCGAGAGCCCGGAGGATCCCTATCTGCTCTACGACGTTGGTTGCTGCCTCTACCGGATGGGGCGGCTGTCCGAGGCGCTCTATTTTTTCGAGAAGGCGAACATGCTTGCGCCAAGGGACAGCGACATAAGGGAGAACATGAACCACACGCGCAGGAAGCTGGACATCGGCGAGAAGGGCACGGCCGATTCGCCGGCCGAGATGGCGGCTCGCTTCAGGGACATGCTCCGTCCGGACGAATGGCTGCTGTTTGCCGCGGCCTCCTCTTTGCTGCTCTTCGCGGCGCTTTCACGCAGACGGAGAATGTCCTCCGAACAGCTCTGGGCTCTGTCCGCTATAATAGTGCTGGGATTTTCCGCCGCGCTCATGGCGTTCGTCTCGCAGATTTCCGGCGACTACGGTGGCGACGAGGCGATGATAGTCCGTCGTGCGGCACAGGTCCACGTCCTGCCTTCGGAGAGTTCGCCGAAGACGGAGATACGCCCCAGGGAGGGGCAGCGTGTGAAGCTCGTGGAGGAGAGGAGCGAGTGGTCGCGGATACGCCTCGGCGAGGGAGAGGGCTGGGTCGAGCGCGGAGCCGTCAGGAGGTTCTGGTAATGAAATGGCGACAGGGTCTGCATAGGCGCCTGTTGGCTCGGCCTGATTGAGAAACAAAAAGTTGTAAACCGACTTTTACGAAGAGAAAACGAAGGAAAGGAAGGAATAACCCCCACCAAGCCACCAAGGACACAAAGGGATATTCACAAAGTTTTTTAATTGGTTACGAGTTTTGGCTCTTTGCAATGGCCCAGATGATGAATGCAGCCAAGATGCTTGCCAGCGTCGGCAAAATGATTGTGGGCCAGCTCGTCTTGAGTACTACAGTCATGGTATTGCCTTCTTTTCCGTAGTCTGACAGCGCATCCCATGCCCGATAGTAAGCCTGAGCAAATGTCCATAGCGATGCCATCACCCCCACGATTATAGCCCAGCAGATCAGCTTATTTGTCAGTCGCGATGGAGTATTCTTCAATGTGGTGAAAGCTGCTGCTACAACGAATCCGACCAGCGAAGCGTATGCTACGAGAAGAACGAATTGTGAAATCAAGTCATTTATCACTTTTTTTTATGACATCCAAAAGATTGTTTTTATAAACGGCATCAACGCTTACGTATTCTATTTCATCTGGGAAATCTGGATTTGTCTTCGGAGTGGAATCGCCACAAAAAGAGAATGCACAAATAATCCGCCTTTTAATTCCGACAATTCTTTTGTCAAGGCGCGAACAATCAACGATTTTGATATCTTCTCGAACATCCTTGGCTGTCCAAATGGTTTTTATCAAGCCTTCTCGTAGTTTCATTTCTTCCCCCTAGACACCCAACCAGGGTTTGAGTTGTCGCTCTTCCAAAAAATCAATTCCCCATAGGATTGTCCCTACTTTCCGATGCAGAATCTGGAGAATATGCTGTCGAGGACATCCGGGTCGAAGTCCTCTCCCGTGATCTGTCTTAGCGAGCCCATGGCCTTCCTGATGAATAGCGCTGCGGTCTCGAGCTGCGGAATTCGCAGCTCAGGGAGCGCCTGCGCGATGTCTGCCGCGGCCTGCGAGAGGAGGCGCTGATGCCGGGAGTTTACCGCGTATTCGGTCCTCGATCCCGGGTTTCCGATTCCGGTTTTGGATATGATTGTTCTCTTCAGTTCGTCGAGGCCGCGGCCGTCTTTTGCCGAGACGAAGGGGAATTCTGGCGTGCTTCGCTTCAGGGATGCGATGGTCTTCCTTGGGACGAGATCGGATTTGTTCCACATCGCTATTGTGTGCCCTCCGGGCGAGTGGGAGCGCATTTCAGCGAGCTGGGCCTCCCTGCTTGCGAACGGATCCAGCACCCATAGGACCATGTCCGCCGACTCGATTGACTTCCTGCTCCTCTGTATTCCGAGCTTTTCGATGATGTCGTCGGCCTCCCTGAGCCCTGCCGTGTCTATCAAGGTGGCGCGGAGGCTTCCCATGAGGATGTCCTCCTCTATCGTGTCCCTTGTGGTGCCCGGGATTTCCGTCACTATTGCCCTTTCCTTGCCGAGGAGGCGGTTGAAGATGCTGGACTTGCCCGCGTTGGGGTGTCCGGCGATGACTATTCTGAAGCCTTCCCGGATTATCATGCCGTTTCTCGCCGTTGCGAGTATCTCCTCGATTCTGGAGAGGATCTTGCGGGCCTTGCTGCCGAGATGGCGCCGGGATCCCAGTCCGTGTTCCTCCGCGAAATCGAGTTCGGTCTCGCATTCGGCGAGGAGAGACGAGAGGCTTTCCGAGAGTCCACGTATTTCATTTCCGATCGCGCCTTCGAGCTGCCTCTCGGCGATGTCAAGGGCTAGTTCGGACTTCGCAGCGATTATGTCCGCGACGGCCTCGGCCTGGCTGAGGTCCATCTTCCCGTTGAGGAAGGAGCGGAGCGTGAATTCTCCGGGATCGGCCTGTCTGGCTCCTTTGGACAATAGGGTGTGGAGTATCCTGTCCGCGAGGATGCCGCCGCCGTGGCAGTGTATCTCTGCGACGTCCTCGCCGGTGTAGCTTCGGGGCGATTCGAAGAAGACGGCGTATGCGGTCTCCGGCGCGTGTGTCCCGGCGAATCTGCATTTGCCCAATGTCATTGCTCCGTGGGCGGGGGCGGAATTTTTCCTGGGCCCGGCCGGAGTCCATGCCGAGAGACAGATCTCGAAGGCTTTTTTTCCGGAAAGCCTTATCACGGCTACCGCGCCGCCGGTCGCGCTTGATATTGCGGCTATCGTGTCGCCGGCACTATTAATCATAAATAGACGGTCCCATGGTTTGAATTATTCGATATTGGTGTAATATATATCTGCAATCGCTTTTCGTGAACCGGACGAGGCGTTTTTTCGGTACAAATCACTTATCGGAGACAAAGCCATGGCAGTGCAGAGGAAGGGATTCAAGGATGTTTCGACAGACACGAAGACGAACTACCAGAAGGCGATAGACGCGATCCAGAAGAACAACATTGACTACGGGATAATGCTCCTGAAGGGTCTTGTGCAGAGGGAGCCTGGATTCGTGGAGGCGCGGGACCAGCTCAGGAAGGCCGAGAGGATACACACTTCGAGGATCGGCTTCATGGGCAAGGCGATGGCCGGCATAAAGACCTCCGGGATCGTGACCGCGGGCAAGACGCTTCTGGCGGCGGGGAAGCCGGTGGAGGCGATGAAGAAGGCGGAAGACGCGCTCGCCATACAGCTTTCCTCGATTCCGGCGCTGAACCTTCTCGCGCAGGCCGGGGCGGAGCTCGACGCCGGCTTCATCACTGTCGAGGCGCTCGAGATAGCCCGGGAGTATTTCCCCAAGAACATCGCCGTGCTCGACTGGCTCGCCACCGCCTACGGGCAGGAAAAGGAGGGTGTCAAGGCGCTGAAGATACGCCAGGAGATAGTAAATCTGAAGCCGAACGACCTCGATGCGCAGCAGAAGCTGAGGGCGGCCGCGGCGATGGCTACCATGGAGAAGGGAAAATGGATGGAGGGCGAGGACTACAGGACGAAGCTCAAGGACGAGTCGCAGGCGGTCAAGCTCGAGCAGGAGGACAGGATAGCGAGGGCCGCCGACGACGTGGCCGGCCTGATAGTGGAATACGAGAAGCAGTTCAAGGAGGGCAAGCAGAACCTCGACATCAAGAGGAAGCTGGCCGATCTCTACCAGAAGGCCGAGCGGCATGACAAGGCCATCGAGTTCTACAACATGGCTGTGCAGGAGATG
>CAZGJP010000041.1:7618-13974 GCA_964526605.1 uncultured Lentisphaera sp. | reverse complement strand
CCTCCAAGTCCGAATCCATCCCAAAATACGCCTTGTCTTGCCGAAAATTTAAGAGCTACAGGACTAGCCCTGAAAGGCATTAGACTGGAATCACCGAGGACATCGAGGAGCGACTTCATCACCACAACTCTGGAGTGGTCCCGTAGCACTTCAGGGGCCAGTGCTAAATTATTGATTTCATATGGTTTAAGAACTTTTCCGTTTTGGAAATCAAAGGCTTGACCTGCTCCTCATCAAATCTCACGAAGTCGATATAATCCCCCTCCTGCCTTTTTTCGAAGAGATCGTTGAAGGTCTGCGCAAGTTCTTTCGGAACTTTTCCAGTCTTGACATAATGCAGATTGAACAGGGCACGGACACCCGTATGCTTGCTTGACGACATCCCGTCCTTGGCAAGAAGTGCAATAACGGCGTAGAAACAGCAATAGTAGAGGCGGTTGACGCAGGTGTTCCATTTCTGTTTTTCAGCAAGAAGCTTTGCTTCCTCAAAAGCCTCGTCCGCTCTTTCGATCCTGTATTTTACAAGCTCGTTGCTCACACCTTCAAGCCTTCCTTGTCGATATTGTGGTGGAAGGGGAGCAGCCTGTATCTCCTGCTGTTCCATTCCTTGCGGCTCCTGACGATGGATGAGAGCACTTGACCTGTATCCCACTCGACTTCGTAAATCTTGTGACGTATGCTGTCGGTAAGCTCGTTGGAACTGGCATCGGTTAGTATGAGGAAATCCCAGTCGGAATCGGAATGAGCCGTTCCTCTTGCTCTTGAACCATAAAGAATAACCTCGGCATTAGGACTGACCTCCTGCACCTTGTTCTTCACTTGATCCAACAAAATTTTCATGTTCATGTCATTAACCTGTTTCATGAGATGACTCTACTTTTCAGTCATAATAATAGTCCGATGCTCAATGATTGCAAATCATTTTTGAAGGCAATCAGGCTCAAGGAATGAATTTTTGGCCTAATCTTGCAGATTCGGGAGCTTAGGATATAGTTTGGACAGCTTAAAATCCTCTGTCTTGCGTGGCCTGGACGAATTTTACTGGCTTGGGTGGGAAAATGGATAGGGGTTACGGTTAATAGAAGGCTATGAAATTTACAAATGTTGAATATTCATCCCCGTGAATATATATTTGCTGTTTTCCAATCCAAAACCGGGGCACTTTAATGAAATCATCATCCGCGAGGAAGGCCGAGGTAAGGCGCAAGACCAAGGAGACTGACATAGCCGCATCCATATGTCTGGACGGAAAAGGCGCTTCGAGGGTTGACAGCGGGATACCTTTTCTCGACCACATGCTGGAGCTTTTCTCGAAGCATGGTTTCTTCGACCTCGCGCTCAAGGCCAGGGGAGACATAAAGGTGGACTACCACCACACTATAGAGGACATTGGAATAGTCCTCGGCGAGGCGCTGAAGGACGCGGTTGGAGACAAGAAGGGCATAAACAGATATGGTTTCTGCGTGCTTCCGATGGACGAGGCTCTCGCTCTGGTCTCTCTCGATCTTTCGGGCCGCCCGTATCTGGCCTACGACGTGAAGACTCCGATTGACAATGTGAACGGGATCGATGTCCGTCTCTTCCACGAGTTCTTCTATGCGTTGGCGATGAATTCGGGCATGACATTGCACATGAGGCTTCTGGCCGGTGACGAAGTCCATCACATAGTCGAGGCTCTTTTCAAGTGTTTCGCGAAGGCGCTCAGGGCGGCGCTTGACAAGAATCCGAGGGGTGGCGGCATGCTGCCATCGACCAAGGGAAAACTCTAGGGCATACAGGAGAAAGAAGATGATAGATGTGAAGATACTCAGGGATTCTCCGGAGCTGGCCAGAACCAGCTGCCGGAGGAGAGGACTGTCCGAATCCATTGTTGACGAGGCGGTCGCATTGGACAGCTCCCATCGCGAGATGCTGAAGACCGTCGAGGCGATGAGGTCGGAGCGGAACAGGCTCAGCGCCGAGTGCAAGACCAATCCGGAGGCGAGGACGGCGGTGAAGCATCTGAAGGAGAAGCTTGCCGATGCCGAGACGAAACTGACCGATGCGGAGAAGGCGCTGCACGAGAAGATGAGCAGGATGCCGAACATACTCTCTCCGGAAGTGCCCGACGGCAGGAGCGACGCGGACAACCGGGAGATCCGCAAATGCGGCGTCATAAGGGATTTCACATTCAAGCCCAGGGACCATGTCGAGATAGGGGAGAAGCTGGGAGTCATGGACATCGAGCGCGGGGCGAAAGTGGCGCAGTCCGGATTCTACTACTGGAAAGGCAAGGGGGCGGAACTCTGCTCCGCTCTTTTCTACTGGGCTCAGAAATCTTTGGTGAAGAAGGGGTTCACCTCGATGTTCACCCCTTGCGTGGCGAAGCTGGACACTCTATATGGAACCGGCTACCTTCCATTCTTCGAGGATCAGATATACAAGCTGCAGAACGAGGATCTGGCTCTTATCGGCACCTCTGAGCAGACCCTTGTCGGCTACCACGCCGGAGAGATCATCCCCGCGGGCGCGCTGCCTGTGATGCTGACGTCTTTCACTCCTTGTTTCAGGACTGAGGCTGGCAGCTATGGCAAGGCGTCGCGCGGGATATTCAGGGTCCACCAGTTCCACAAGGTGGAGCAGATCGTCTTCTGCCTTCCGGAGGAGTCCGAAAAATACCACCAGATCTGTCTGGAGAACGAGGAATATTTCCTGAAGGAGCTCGGAATTCCGTACAGGGTGGTTGACGTCTGCGTGGGCGACATGGGCGCTCCTGGATACAGGAAATACGATGTCGAGGCGTGGTTCCCCGGATTCGGCGGCTACAGGGAGGTTACATCGAACACGAATCTAACGGAATTCCAGTCGCGCCGTCTGGATGTGCGCTACAAGAAGGATGGCGGGGAGAAGGGCTTCGTGCATACGATAAGCGCGACCGCGGTCACGGACCGATTCGTGATTGCGATACTGGAGAACTTCCAGAACGAGGACGGCTCGGTCACCGTCCCGGAGGTGCTCCGGCCCTTCACCGGATTCGACAGGATAGGATGAACTCTCCTGACATCTTCAAGGAATGCAGCCGCTGCAGCGCAAAATGGAGCAGCCGTGAGGAATTTCTTGCGGATACTGGAATAAGCATAGTCGGATACCAGCCCCATTTCGAGTATCTGGAAGCCGGACTATTCCTCTTCAACCACTCCTGCGGGACGACGCTGTCCCTGCCGGTCTCCCTTTTCAGGGACCTCTACAAGGGGGAGATTTTCGAGGAGAGCAAGAGAAGCTCTTCGGACTGCCCCGGATATTGTCTGAATAGACTCAATCTGCGCCCCTGCCCCGCCAAATGCGAGTGCGCGTATATCCGCGAGATAATACAGATTATTGCAAAAAGAAGGGGGGTTATTCTATCAGTGGATTCTTGTGGAAGTCGGTGAGCATTTCTCCGTGCGACCTGCCGACGACCAGGAGGTCCTCGATCCTCACTCCGCCGAAGTCGGGGTAGTAGAGACCGGGTTCGATTGTGATGACGTTTCCGGTCTTCAGCGCCTTGTCGTTCTTGGGCGAGACTCTTGGGGCCTCGTGGATGTCAAGGCCGACTCCGTGCCCGAGGCCATGGAAGAAGCCGCAGTTTCCTCCCTTCATCTTCCCGGTTCTGAATCCTTTCGACTTGAGTTGGTCGAAGGCGGTCTTGTGCAGGTCTGACGCCGGGACTCCCGCCCTCGTCCTTGAGAACGCCTTTTCGCCGGCGGCCTTCACCGCATTGAAGATTTCAACGAATCTTGGCGTGGTCTTCCACTTGATGAAGGTTCTCGTGATGTCACCCCAGTATCCGCTCCCCGCGCGGGGGAAGATGTCAATTATGATGGGCCTGCAGGCCGTGATCGGTCCGTGCCCGACATTGTGCGGCTCGGCGGAGTCTCTTCCGCATGAGACGATGGTATCCTTGGCGACGGCTCCTCCGCCGCTTATGTCCATGTCTATCATGCGTCTGAGGAGTTCCGATCCGAGGGGTTCGCCGTGCCAGAGGAGGATGTTGTTCTTGCCGACGGAGGATTCTGCGATTATCTTTTCGGCCTTGCGCATGGCTGCCTCGGCGATCTTCAGTGCATCTGCGATTTTCGCAATTTCGTCTCTCCGCTTGACCTCCCTTTGCGGGAAGAAGGCGCTTTTGAAGGGGGCTACTGGAATTCCACTTGAATTCACTTCCGATGCCAGTCCTGCTGGAAAGCTGTATGGCACGAGGAGCTTTTCAACGCCGTTCCGCCTGCAGATGGCGGATATGATTTCGGCCGGCGGCTTGTCGTCCGTCTCCATTATTTTCATCCTCTTTCCGCATGTCATCCTTGCACGGTCGAACTCAAGAGGGGAGACGAAGAGCAGCTTCTCCGTCGGGAGCTCGATATAGAGGATGGGGTCCGGCGCATGGAATCCGGTCGCATATAGCAGATCGGAGGATCTCTCCGGAGAATCATATATGGCCTTTGCGGAGACGCCTGCGGACATGCTGCACCTTTGGATGATGGAATCTTGCGACGCTCTCGATCAAGAAAAAACGCCGGAGGGTCCAGCCCATCCGGCGCATACATACTCCGTGATGAAATCTATTCCATCTTTATGGCTTCGACGGGGCATTCGCTGACGCATGCACCGCAGTCTATGCATTCGTCGCCGACCTTGGCCTTTCCCGCTTCCATCTTGATGGCCTCGACGGGGCATGCGCCGACGCATGCCTCGCATCCCGTGCATTTCGCGCTGTCTACTTTGGCAGCCATTGCTCTTCTCCCATGTTTTATTGTTGTCTGATGGATGTGAATTTGCTCCTTCTAATCTATGGCCTGTCGGAGAAAAGTCAAAAGGAGCTTGTAAAAATTCCGATTCAAAACAGATTATGGGGAGCCAAACGGAGAAAGCCGGATGAAGACGCGCAATGGAGACGCCGAAGCTGCATACGGAGACATCGGCCGCTACTATCTGCCGCTCGCGCTGCAGGCGGTTTCGCAGTCGTTCACCTACCCGCTGGTTGCGATTGTTGCCGCACGTGGCAGGGAGGGGCCATTGAACATCGCTGCGCTGGCGCAGGCGCACATCATACTTTTCTTCCTTCTCAGTCTTGGCGCGGGGCTGATCACGGCGGGCATGGTCTATTGCGTCAATGGCGAGGGGTTGAGGCGCTTCAGGATGCTGAACCGTCGTTTCACTCTCCTGATAGTCGCCATCCACGGTCTGATCTGCATTCCCCTCGTGTCGCATGTGATATTCTCCTCGATAATGGGATTGGAGGGGGAGCTCTACCACTCGACCTATCTGGCCTTTCTGCTCTCCCTCCCCTTTCCGATGATGTTCAACTTCAGGAACATCGCGATGGTGGTGCTCTTCAACAACAAGCTGACCGGAAAGGCCTTCTCAGCCACGCTCGGGAGGATAGTCCTGACAGTGCTCCTATCAATAGTCCTCACTTTCTCGGGGCTGACCGGAATAATCTGGGCCGCGGTATGCCAGACGATTCCCATAGTTTTGGAGGTGATACTGATGAACCATTTCGCGAAGGAGTCTCTGGGGAAGCTGAGGCTGAAGGAGGGGTATTGTCCGCCCCTCGGCGAGATGGCGACGCTCACGTTCAGCTTCTCGGCGGGCAAGATGATGATGGCCTTCTCGGCGTATGCCGTGGCCGGTTTCGCGGCTCGGGCGCCGGAGCCCGGGATCATGCTGCCGGTCTATTACGCGGCGGTCGGGATCATGAACCCGCTGGCATTCGCGGCGAGCAGGATGCAGGCTACGGTGATTTCCTTTGCCGTCAGGGGAGTCAAGAACATCAGGCTATTCAACTTCACGGTGTTCGCCGGGCTGATCTGCGGGGCGATCCCGCTCGCGTTCACCTTGCCATTCCTGTCGGACTGGTATTACGGGACGCTCCAGAAAATCCCCTCCGGAAACCTGCCGCTGGTGAAGCAGAGCGCGATGCTCCTCGTGCTCGTGCCATTCGCGGTCGCCCTGCGCTCGTATGTCGAGGGATGGGCGGCATTCAGGAGGAAGCCTGTCGCGGTGATAGCCGGACAGGGGGTCTATCTCGGGGCAGTGGTGAGCGCGGCCTTCTTCGCGTTCAATCTTGGTGCACAGGGTAACATGATAGGGCCACTGGCCCTATTCGTCGGCAACATCTGCGCGGCCGGGATACTCGCGCTTGCCCTTAGGATGAAGGAGCCTGGGGAACTGGAGCCGCCTCCATCCTCGTTCATAAGCCCGGCATGATGCACGCATGTTGCAGTTAGTTCACGTAGGCAAACTGCGTTCCATGGCGGAAGGTGTCGGGGATATCTTCAGACGTTTATTGTGACTCTTGCGATTTCCTCGCGGGTGGTGATCCCCTGCGCGACCTTGTC
>CAZGJP010000041.1:0-7608 GCA_964526605.1 uncultured Lentisphaera sp. | reverse complement strand
AGCGTCTTGCGATGTCGGATATGGTCTTCGCGTCGGCCTCCTTTGCGATTGCTGCGGCGAGTTCGTCGTTTATGTCGAGAAGTTCGTAGATTCCGGTTCTTCCCTTGTATCCCGTTCCGCCGCAGTTCTTGCACTTGGCGCCGTCGCTGGAGCCCTTGCCTGCGCATACGCTGCATATTCTTCTGACGAGCCTCTGCGAGAGGACGGCCCTGATGGAGGAGGAGATGAGGAAGCCTTCCACGCCGATGTCGAGGAGGCGGGTGATCGCGCCGGGAGCATCGTTCGTGTACAGCGTGCTGAGGACCAGATGCCCGGTGAGGGATGCGTGGACTGCGATTTCCGCAGTCTCCCTGTCGCGTATTTCGCCGACGAGGATGACATCCGGGTCCTGCCTGACGATGTGCCTAAGCCCGCTTGCAAAGTCGAGTCCGATCTTGGGGTTCACCTGTATCTGGGATAGCCTCTCTATCCTGTATTCGATGGGATCCTCGATTGAGATGAGCTTCTTCTCGGGGCTGTTTATCTTGCGTATCGCCCCGTAGAGGGTGGTCGTCTTGCCACTGCCGGTTGGGCCAACTACTAATATGATGCCGTAAGGCAGTTTTATTATCTCCTCGAAGCGGGTTCTGATGTGCTCCGGCATTCCTAGCTTAGCCAATTCGAATATGGACGTGTCCTTCTTGAGGAGGCGAAGGACAATGCTCTCGCCGTTTATCGTCGGGATCGTGCTTATCCTCACGTCTATCTCGTTCTTCCCGACTCTGAAGCTGGTGCGTCCGTCCTGGGGAAGCCTTCTCTCGGAGATGTTCAGGCCACCGATCAGCTTTATCCTCGATGCGACGGCGGGATACTGCGATATGGGGACGGTCATGACATCGTGGAGTATGCCGTCCATCCTGAATCTCATGTTGAGCCTGTTCTCCTCAGGTTCCACGTGGATGTCGCTGGCGTCGAGTTCGAAGGCTCTCGAGAACATCTCGTTGACGAGCCTGACGATGGCCGCCTCGCTTGCGAGATTGCGGAGCGATTCCTCGCTGTCGCCGGCTGATTCGGTGAAATCGCCCTTCCGGGCCTCGTCCCCCGCATCCTGCTCGATCCCGTAGATCTTCTTTATCGTCCTCTCGAGAACGCTTCTGCGGGCAAGGGAGAATTCGGCGGTCCTGCCGTAGGCGGTCCTGAACATGTATTTTATCTTGCTTGCGGAGTAGGGGTCGGCGACTATCATGCGGACCCGCGTCCCGTCCCATTCGACGGGGAGAGCCGAGACGCTCTCGAGGAACTCCACAGCTATCTCGGGGAAGCGTTCGACGCTGAGAGCCGTGAAGCTCTCGTCGTCAACGATTTCCATTCCTGTGGCCTCGGAATAGGCTCTCATCAGCTCGCTCTCGGTGAGGAGCCCCTTGTCGCAGAGTTCCCAGTCAGTCCTTCTCTGGTCCTGATCCGTCGCCTCTCTCGGATATGAGTCGAGGCCGGCGGAAAGCCTTGCGAAGAGCCTTTCCCTCCAGTCGTGGTTCATCTCTTGCATTCCACCCTCCTCATTCCTTCCCCTCCCCGTCGTCCTTCTCCTCCAGGCTCGACAAGGCCATGATGGACTGGCGGTATCTGCGTCCTATCTCCTCCAGGCGGCTGTATTCGTTGATGACCTTTCCGGTTATGAGGACAAGCATCTCGGTCCTGGTGCTCGATATGTCGTTGTATCCGACGAGCCTGCGGAGCAGCGGTATCTCCTGTAGCAGAGGATACGAGGTGTTGGAGTCGGACACTCTCTCCCTGATGAGGCCGCCGACGATTATCGTGCCTCCGTCGCGGACCGAAAGGGCGGTCTTGACTATCCTCTCCTGGATGGTTGGCGAATCTATGTCCGATGTCGTGTTCTGGAAGGCCTGGGAGACGGTCTGCTCGAGTTCCATGGTGATCAACCCCCCCTCGGTCACGTGCGGGGTGATAGTGAGGATGACACCGGTGTCCTGGTATTCGATGGCCCTGTTTATGACCGTGTTCGAGGCGGTGTCGGTGTTCTCGCTGGTGATTATGGGGACCTTGTCGCCGACGGCCACCTTGGCCTCGGAATGGCTCTTGACCACGACCTGCGGGGCCGAGAGGACCTTAATCTTGCCATTGCCGGCGAGGGCTCTGAGGAAGGCGAACTTGTTGTCGGGGTCGGATCCCTTGAAGACCCAGTATTTCATCCCGTATTCGTTCGTGGCGGAGGGGTTCAAGTCGCGGAGGTTGCTTCCGAAGATGCTGTCGTAGGTACCTTTGTTGGTCTCGGTGGAGAACTCGACCCCGAACTCTGTGTCCTTGGTGAGCGTGACCTCGGAGACGACAACCTGGAGCAGGACCTGCGCGGCGACCGTGTCGAGCCTCTCGAGGATGGCCCTGAGCATCACGTAGGTCCTCGGCGTGGTCCTGATCACGAGCCTGTTGTTCACCGCGTCGGCGAAGACCTTGACCGGCACGTCGAATACGCTGGCCGGTCCGGCGTCCTTGTCGTCCGCGCTAGCCGACGATTTCACCGATGTCGTTGTCGTGGCGGTCGGAGTGGTGGTCCCTGTCCCTGCGAGGGCCGAGGACATCGTCGAGGAACCCGAGTCGCTGCTGCCGGCCGTGGACGAGGAGCTCGATCCGGTCGAGGACACGGCGAGGGTGGTGCCCTCGGTCGGGAATATGACGGACACGGCGCTGAGAAGTTCGTCGGCCTTTCCGTTCAGCACCTTGTATATGAAGACCTGCTCCTGCTCGCCCACGTCGGACTTGTCAAGGATGGCGACCCATCTTTTCAGCTCGTCGAGAGCCTCCTTGTTGGCTGCGGTCGCGAGTATGACCTGGAGCCTGTCGAGGCTTGTCAGCTGTATGGCGCCCGGCTCGGACTGGACGTTTTCGGCGCTGACGGGGAAGCCCAGTATGGGCATGATGGAGAGGAGTTCGTTCTTTATTCTCGCGGAAGAGACGTTGACGCATTTGATGACGGCCTGGGGCCAGTTGGCCTTGTTCTTCTTGTCGAGAAGGTTCACGAGGCTGCGGATCTTGTCGCCGTTCGCGGGCGTCTCTATGAGGAGTATGGAGTTCTGGTGCGGGATGTCTATCGCGGTGGAGCCTGGCGTGAGAAATGCCTTCAGGCGCTCCAGGATGTCCTTCGAGGCTGCGTTGCGTATAGGGAACATCATGACCTCGATGTTCGGCTGGGGCTTGTGGTCCACGAGTATCTTCCTCTCCTGCGGCATTTTAGCGAAGGGAAATATGTGAAGTATCCCGCCCTCGGGAGATATGTACGCTCCTGAAAGCCAGAGGATCTGCTCGAACATCTCCCACACTTCGACCACGCTCATCTTGGAGTTGCCCACCGATATGCTGACATTGCCTGCGACCTGCGGGTCGATGATGTAGTCGAACTTGAGCATGTCGGCGAAACTCTTCACCGCCTCCCTTATCGGAACCGCATCGAGATTAAGTTGCACCGCCATCTTCTCCTTTCCATCGTCCTTGACCTGCTCCCTGTAGAAAGGAATGGCGGGAGGTATGTCCATCTGTGATCCCCTGTCGCCATCGGGCAGGGTTCCCGATATGTCGTCGCCGCTTTTCGACAGATCACCCGCCCGGACTATCTCCTTGTCGAGCGCTTCGGCCGTGCTCGCGGCCTTCTGGGCGGATGCGTCCCGTGGTATTCCTGTGAAGTTCATCTCCTCTATCATCTTGTTCTCGGCCTCGATCCGCTTGCGTTCGACGGATTCGTCCTCCGTGGCGCAGGAGAAGAAGAGGGCTGAGGCCAAGAGCGGTAAAAACAGCTTCTGCGATTTTCCTTTCATGTCATCCTCCGTTTTTTTGATCTGTCGAGCCTGTCGGAAAACCGGCTCCGTTGGTGAAACCTCATCTGACCACCTGTCCTGGCCGGGGTAGATTTTTCCTGTTCTGCGCGGCGGGGTCCTGGGGGACTGGCGGGACAAGAGCCGGCTTCCGCAGTTCGCCGCCGGCCTCGGTCTTCTCCGGGACATCCTTCCTTTCCTGATCGTCCGCCTGCGCCCCGTCGCCGGGGTCTCCCTTGTCCGCGTCGTTCTTGAGGGATGTCTTCGTCGCGTTCTCGGCTCTCTTGATGCTGCCGTCGTCGTCAATGTCGAGCTGGAGTATTATCTGCTCCTTGCCTCTGGCCAGGACCACCGAGTCCATGTTGACCTCCTTGAGGACGAAGCCGTTCGGCAGCTGATCATCCTTCCTGTAGAAGAGAGGAAGTCCCGTTTGCACCTGGGCTCCGCTCTGCCTAGGGGTGCTGGCAGGTCTGGCCGCAGGCTGCGCGGCGGGCTGCGAAGCCCCCTTGTCAATTATTATCGCCCCGGCTCTGTCTCCATAGCTGTAGACGCCGACCAGCTCGAGCCCGGTCACCTTCAACGAGGAGAAGACCTCCCCGTCCTCCTTGGTCCTGAAGGGACTGAAGACGTTGTCGTCCCAGAGCGGGGAGAAGTCTTGCGTCGGCCTGTCGGCCGGAGTTTTTGCCTCGGCTTTGAAGCTGGCGGGGTCAACCGTCTCCTTCAGTATGGGGTCTGGCGGGGTCGCCCTGAAGGAGATGTTGAGATAGGCCAAGGCGGCGGCGGCGGCCAGGAAGAACACGTTGCCTATCAGGAATAGCGTCCTCATTTCGCGTCCTCCTCGAGTATCTTCTTCGCCATTCCCTCGTCGTCTATGCACACGACCCTGAGGGATGCGCTCATGGAGATTTCCTTGCTGTCGTTCGGCTTCGATGGCCTCAGGACGCACCTCGTCCAATGGAATTTGGGACTGGCCTTGTAGACATCCACCATGAATCGGGCCATGTCCTCCATCGGCGCCTGAGCCTCGATGTTGAAGTCGAAGAATGAGAACTGCTCGTTCACCTTCGATGTCTTGGAGTTGCCCAAACTGCCAATGCTCACCTTCGAGTTCTTGGAGATTTCCTCGATTCTCCGCACTATGAGATCCTCGGCCTTGCCATCCCTCTGGGCCATCCAGTAGTTCGATGCGCCCTTCATGAACTGGCGCCTGGACTGCCTCTTGGCCGCGAGTTCAGCGCCGCGGACCTTCATCTCCACCTGGGCCTTGGCCAGCGCGCTCCTCGCGGCGGCTACCGAGTCGGCGCCCGGCCATACCGCATCTGCCATGTCCGTGAGGAGGAGAAGCGCCACCGCCGAGAATACGGCGATCAGCGAGAGCAGAATCGCGAAAACTGTCTTTTCCCTCTTCAATTCCTCATTTCCCCTTGTTGTGGGTGAGTTTCAAATACACCGTGAGCGATCCGTCCTTGTCCCTGCGCGTGTTCTTTATGCTCACATTGGAGAACTCTGGCAGGGAGTTCAGCTTCGACAGGTCCGCCTGCACACCCTTGTCGTTGTTGGTGGATATGCTCAAGTCTATCTCCCTGGCCCTCGAGCTGAAATTCGATATCCATATATGCGACGGAAGATTTCGGGTGAGGGAAAGTAGCGCGGCGACGATCTCCGCGTCGCCAGGATCAGTGTCCGACATCCTCTTCATGAATTCGTCCAGATCCCTGTTCCGGGCCTCCTCCTGGGCGATCTTGAAAAGCTCGGCGTCTATCCTTGACTTCTCCACTTTCAGCTCGGAAAGGCGGCGGCGGGAATCGGCCGAATGCCTCGCGCAGAGCAGGAGCGCAAGCAGGACGTTGGCGACAGCGAGAAAGATGAACGAAGTCTTGAGGAATCTGAAGCGGACCGGCCTCAGCGACTGAGGAAGCGGGAAGAGGGACATGCTGCTCCCGCCTCTCCTCATCCCCATCGTCTGGCAGGCGAGCATCCTGCAGACAAGCCCTCCGAAATCCCTCCCTCCCATGTCCTCGGAGAAATGGGTTTCTCCCAGGACAGACTCCTTGACTTTCTCGACGACCGGGCTTGAAGATTGTTCGAGGGAGAAGTCCGCCATGGCCTCCTCGGAGAAATGGTTTATCGCGTCCATCGTCAGGGACTCTCCGGAATCCATGAGAAAGGCCGGATGCACCAGGGCGTCAAGCCTTATTCCAGACTCCAGTATCGCGGAGAGCGCCTTGTTCCATACCTCCTCCTTGACGGCGAAGACGCGGACCAGATGCTGGTTCGGGAGATGCTCGGTGATCCGATACGACCATATGAGGTTCTCCAGGGGAACCGGTATCTGCCTCTGCAGTTCGAACGACAGCGCGTTCTTTATCTCGTGGGAGGGCATCTTGGGGATACGGATCTCCACGCAGAAGGAGCCCTCTAGATTAGCCGAGACGACTATCGTCTGCTCCGCCGAAGGATTCATCTCGGTGTATGAACGCATGAGTCTGGCGGGCAGGTCCTCCCAGGAGCCCTGCGAGGATGCCTTCCTGATGACGACCATCTCCTTGTCGGACTTCCTTTTCGCGCTCAACGCGCGAATGGAGGATTTCCCGTCCCAGGCGATGATTATGCATTCTTGTCTTTTCACCTGTCGCCCATCCCGCTTTGCGACCCCGGCCCTCCGGCCACGAGGCGGCTGTCCGGATTTTCCGAAACCGATGTTTCTACAAACTCCTAATATATACTCTGTTCCGCAGTTTTGAAAGCTGGGAATACTGGAATGATGGACCCTGGGCGAACGTCCGCTTCATCGTTGCACCCGAGCGGCCCCGAAAAAAAACCCCGCCGAAGCGGGGTTCAAAAGGCAGGTCATTCTTGTTTTAGTTGACTGAATTTCCTGAAACTTCTACGAACTTGAGGCTCACTATCGGGACTATGAACCAGAACACGGGAAGGCTCGACCTGGAGGAGACCAAGTCCAGCGTCTTCGTTCCTTTCATCTCCTTGCTCTTCATAGTGACCATGTCCACAACGGAAGGGACGTTGACCGTGTCCTTCATCACCGCGATCGAACCGGGCTTCGCCGTGTCGCCGGTCAGGATCGGTATCCAGAGCAGATAAACGCCCCAGTTGTCGCCATTGATGTGGGCCACGTTGTTGCCGGCATCGCCGATCTTCTGGTCGTTCAGGACCGTTGCCGTCTGCATGCTTGCGCAACCTGCGACTGCGAGGACCGCAATCGCGCACACCGCGAGAAATGCCATTTTCTTCATCTTCATTCTCCCTTTTTGCGTTTTGGGCGTCTCTGCCTTTTTTGATAGGGAACAATAGACCGCGATGAGCATATGTCAAGCCGATTTTTCACGAAGGCATTCGATCTCAATCCCAAGCGGCATTTGAATCCTTGCCACGGAGCGATATGCATTTTGATGCCGTGTTTTAATCCTTGTTGGAGACGGATGCGAGTCCGCCTGTGGCGGGCTCGTATGTGTAGGTGGTGCAGCTTGTCGCGTTGCTCGCAGAGCTCACGCGATTGACGGCATCAGGATAAACGAATTTCAGCCCTGACATGCTACAAAGGTCCCCATAGTATTCCTCTGGTAGTTTCAAACAGCCTATGTGTCAAATCCTGGTATTTACATGTTTATGAAAGAATATTACCTCTTTTCAAAATAGCAACGGACAAAGCCGATGAACGCAAAAGACATTCCGATTCCCGAGAACTGGCCTCCGCTGATCCGCCAAGCCATGCTCCATGCAATTTCCCTCGCGCATTTCGACACACTCGTCATTGCTGTATAGATTTTACATCGATGGACTTGCA
>CAZGJP010000040.1:0-14061 GCA_964526605.1 uncultured Lentisphaera sp. | reverse complement strand
TGAAGAGGAACCGACGCATAGTCCCATATCGGGCCCAACGCTGCAATGTAGTCGTGGATGAAACTCATGCTCCTCCCATGGATCGCGCCAACTTCAGCACCTGGACATTCTCGCGCACGTCATGCACCCTCAGGAAATGCAGCGACTGCAACGCGAGCTGAAAGGACAATGCGCAAGTCGCTGGAATCCTGTCCGCCGGATCCGTTGTCCCCGTGAACTCCCCGATGAACGACTTCCTCGAATGCCCGATCAGCAAAGGGCGACCCAATGGGAGAAATCTAGTCCAGTTCGCGATAATTTCCAGACTCTGTTGCGCGTTTTTAGCAAAACCGACTCCGGGGTCGAGGACAATCGCCTCTCTTTTCAGCCCGCATTCCAGCGCGGTTTCGATGGAGCGCCGCAGGTCCTCCCCGACCTCGGAGAAGAGATCGCGATATTCGCAAAGGCTCCTCATCGTGGCTGGGGTCCCACGCATGTGCATGAGGATCATCCCGGCCCCGAATCTGGCGCATATCCTTCCGAGCTCCGGCGAATTCCGCAGGCCGCTGATGTCGTTTATGATGTCCGCTCCGTCCTCTAGTGCCGCTTCCGCTACGGAATTCTTCACCGTGTCCACGCTTATCACCGCGTCGGGACGCGACTTCCGGAGAGCAGCGACGAGCGGAAGCACCCTCCGCGCCTCCTCCTCGTCAGGCACGGGGACCGAGCCCGGCCTGCTGGACTCTCCTCCGATGTCAATGATGTCGGCTCCTTCGTCGAGCATCCTCAACGCATGATTAAATGCGTCATCATGGCTGAAGTGCTCGCCGCCATCGCTGAAGGAGTCCGGGGTGATGTTCAATATCCCCACGACTCTTGTCCGGTCGCAATCGAAGGATCTACCCCTGAATTCGAACTTCATCATGGCATATGTATAGCTTCCGAATGCCCACATGCAAATGAGCCAATTGCGGAACTCGCCGCGGCCGTCCGGGGTTTTGCAATTGGCTCAACAAAAAAAGCCCGGTCTGCGATTTTCGCAGGACCGGGCCGTTTGACCCTCGATCGGAGCCTGTGTTCAGATTCCGAGTTGTTTTTTGACGAGAGGGAGCTGTCCGGCGGCTCCGAGTTTTTCGTTCTTGTGGGCGATGAACTTGGCGTATTCCTTCATGAAGACCTTGCCTGGAGGGCGCAGGTCGAAGTTGGCCGGATCGTCGCGGAAGCTTTCGCGGTGCACTCTGCACCAGACGAGCCTGCCATCGGTGTCGATGTTGATCTTGGTCACGCCGAGGGTGGCGGCCTTCCTGAACTGGTCGGCGTCAACGCCTTTCGCGCCCTTCAGGCTTCCGCCGGCGGCGTTGATCCGCTGGACTTCGTCCTGGGGGACGGAGCTGGAGCCGTGCATCACGAGGGGGAATCCGGGCAGGCGCTTCTGTATTTCCTCGAGGACATCGAAGTGGAGGCCCTGTGTTCCGCTGAATTTGAAGGCGCCGTGGCTTGTGCCTATCGCACATGCGAGGCAGTCGCATCCGCTTTTCGTGACGAACTCCTTCGCCTGTTCGGGGTTGGTCAGCTTGGCGTCGGCTTCGCTCACCGAGACATGTTCCTCGACTCCGCCGAGTTTTCCAAGTTCGGCCTCGACGGATATGCCCACCGCGTGGGCGGCGTCAACGACCTTCTTCGTTATTTCGATGTTCTTCTCGAAGGGCTCGTGGCTGGCATCTATCATCACCGAGCTGTAGAACCCGCTGTTTATGCAGTCCATGCAGGTGTCGAGGTCGCCGTGATCGAGGTGGACTGCGAAGACGGAGTCAGGGAATATCTCGTCGGCGGTCCTGATGATGGCCTCGAGCATCTTCTTGTTGGTGTATGAGCGCGCCCCCTTGGAAATCTGGATTATGAATGGCGCCTGCGAGTCCAGGCATCCCTGGAAGAGTCCCATGGTCTGCTCCAGATTGTTGATGTTGTAGGCGCCGATCGCGAATTTCCCGTACGCGACCTTGAAGAGGTCCTTCGTCGTGACTATCATGTCGTCTCCTTCTGGTTTGTTGTATTGTTGTTCCCGATGTCCGGATCTTTGGGCTGTAAGGTAGATCTCCCGGTTTTTTTTTCAAGAGCGGAGCGAAAAAAACAGGCGGAAAGAGTTATGTCCCGGGGTCAGAGGCCCTGCCTGCGAATCAGACCGGCCATGACTCCGCGGACATTGACGTCTTTTCGGGGGAATGTCGCCGATCTTGGCTTCTCGCCAGCCTCCGAGAGCTCGATGGTTCTGCCGTCGTCGCTCGGGGCGTATATCCTTATGACGCTGGCGGTTCTGGCAGAGGCCGCGACAATGTCGAGCGGGCGCGGCTCGCGCCGGGAATCGAATACGAGGATGTCGTCGCGGACTATGCCGGCCTTGAGCATCGAGGAGTCCGCCATCTTCATCGCGAAGAGCCGAGACGAGGAGTCCACCTTGAAAAAGACCGCGTCGAGAAATACGTATTGCTCGGAGACGAAGTCCTCGGCCATGGCGTTTTCAAAGTCCGAGAGGTCCTTCAGGACGGGCACGGATCTGGTGTCGGGGCGGGGTTTGCGCCTGAATCTCGAGTAGCTTTTCGACACGGAAATGCTTCTGGCCTTGGCCGAGCGGACGATGAAATTCTTCCTTGCGAGCGCCTTGACGTGTATGGAGACGGTTGGCGCCTTGATCCCGAAATGCCCGGCGATCTCATAGATGGTCGGCGGCATGGAGTTCCTCTCCGAGAAGTCCTCGATGAAGTCAAGGATGAGACGTTGTTTGTCCGTAAGGCCTTTCATGTTTTTTCCAATCGCCGCTGCTTGATTCAGGATTCGGGATCCAAGTTGGCTGATACTTGACAAAATGTATGTTGCTTCACACTTTATTCATCCTGCATCAATTGAATCAATCTATCACGACTGTTTTTTCTCCCTTGACGGCCTCTCCGATGCGTGCGGCTTTGAAGCCTGTCTTTCTGCACACCTTCAAGGCGGTCTCGACATCGGCCTCGGGCATGAACCACAGCATGCCTACCCCCATGTTGAATACGCGGTAGGCTTCCTCCTTGGAGACATTTCCGCCTTCAACGATCATGTTGAAGATGGGCGGAATCGGGAGTATTCCGGTTTCGAAATGGACGCCGACATTGGTTGGCAGGATGCGCGGGACGTTGTCGTAGAGGCCGCCTCCGGTTATATGGGCGATGCCGTGTATCCTGACATCCGCCTTCAGGGCGGCCTTTATGGCCGGGAGATATGACGTGTGCGGTTTGAGCAGGGCGTCGCCTATGCTTCCGCCGAGCTCCTTGAACTCGTCATGGGGGTCGTATCCGCACTGTTCGAAGAGGATTTTCCTGGCGAGGCTGTAGCCGTTCGTGTGGAGCCCGTTGGAGGCAAGGCCTATCGCGACGTGTCCGGGCCTTATCTTCTCGCCGCTTATGATGCGGCTCTTCTCGACGACGCCGGTTATCACTCCGACGAGGTCGAATTCGTCGTCGTATATTCCTGGCATTTCGGCGGTTTCGCCTCCGAGGAGGGCGCAGTTCGCCGCCGCGCATGCCTCGACTATTCCAGAAAGGACTTCCTCATATAGCGGGCTCTTGAGCCTGCCTATTCCGATATAGTCGAGGAAGTATATCGGTTCGGCGCCCTGGACGGCGATGTCGTTGATGCAATGGTTGACGATGTCCCTGCCGATATTGGAGAACTTGTTCATCATTATGGCGACGAGTATCTTCGTGCCGACGCCATCAATGCTGGAGACCAGGACGGGGTTCTTGAACTTGCGCACGTCTATCTGGAAAAGGCCGCCGAAGCCTCCGATGGGGGCGAGCATTTCCTTGCGCATGGCTTTCCTGAATTTGGGCTTCATCCTGCCCAGGAGGTTTCCGGCGAGATCTATGTCAACTCCCGCCTCCTTGTATAGATTGCTCTTGGCTGCGCTCAATTTGTCTCCTTCGAGCCTCCGGGGCCCATTTTTCATTGCGGCGCCTCCGCGCCGTATTGTTTGTTGTATCTTTTGATTTCTTCCGTGATCTGGACCGCGAGGCGGAGAGCCTCGAGGCCATGGTGTCCTGAGACTTTCGGGGTGACGGTGATGCCGGTCCGTCTCGACTCGGATACGCAGGATATGAAGTCCTCGAGCTCCTTCTCCAGGGCGTTGTGGTCGTGGACGGGGATCTGCTCCTTCTTGATTCCGAGGGGATGCTTCTTGTATATGAGCCCGGACTTGCTCCCGTAGTCGAGGGTCAGGTACGCGTCGCTAAGGAAGGCCCTGAATCTGCGCATGGGCTCTCCGCTGACCCGGCTGGCAGTGACGTTGGCCACGCAGCCGTCCTTGAACTTGATGCGGACGTTGGCTATGTCCTCGTTGGGGCTGAGGACGGGAATGCCGACGGCGTCGAATCTTTCGATGGGGCTGTTCACGAGGCGGAGGATGATGTCGAGATCGTGGATCATGAGGTCGAGAACGACACCGACCTCGGTGCCTCTGCGGTGCTGTCCGGGTCTTGGTGGGGGATATGCCGCCAGGCGGTGGACCTCGAGGAAGCGTATTTTGCCGGCCCTGTCCTCGATGAAGCTCATGACGGGGTTGTATCTTTCGACGTGTCCGACGGCGAGGACGAGCTTTCTGGTCTCAGCCGCCTTGACGATCTCCTCGGCGTGCTCGATTCTGGAGGCGATCGGTTTCTCTATAAGGAGGTGCTTTCCCGCGGCGAGGAGCTTCGTCGCCACTTCGTAGTGGACGTCGGCCGGGACGGCTATGCTCAGCGCGTCGCATTTCTGCGCAAGGGACTCGACGTCCGGAAAGGACTTTGTGTTGAACTCGCGGGTTGCGTTGAACGCGTTCTCCGGATTGAGGTCGTAGATGCCGACGAGGGTGGCCAGCTTGTTCTGGGAGTAGAGTCGGGCATGGTGTTTGCCGAGGGCGCCCACGCCGACCACTCCGTCTTTGATATTGGGATTGACGGACATCCTAACCTATCCTTCCGGGCGGTCTGCTGCGACCACCTCTTTTTCAGTGCTTCAGGCAATGGCGTAATAAGATAGAGGAGAAAATCAAAATGGCAAGCGTTTTTCCCGAAGGAGAACGAATGTTTTGAGAAAATCCCTTTTTGCATCCCCCCATTTCAGGCAGCGTATTCTTATACAGCCTTCCCTTGCGGGGGGCAGATTCCAGGATTTTCCCCCGCTGTGTGCGAGTTCCGCCGCCTCGATGGAAAGCAGGGCGTTGTCAGCCTCCATCACGGCATCCCATTCGTCGTCGTCCGGCTGGCGGCCTGCGAATTTCGCGAATATTGTCGATGAGATGCTTTTCTCCCAATCGAGGTATCGGCGTATCCGCCGCTTCAGTGGCCGGGGAATGTCGCACAAGTATGCCTCCGAGGCATCGTGGAGAAGCCCGAAAAGGGGGGCGAGCCATTTCCTGCCGGGGGCGGATTCTCTCACGTAGGCGGCCGTGTTGACGCAATGCTCCGCGACGGAATAGAAGTTTCTGCAGTGTCCGTTGAATCTGCACTGCATCGCGAGCGAATGGGCTATGTCCTCCATCTCGATGTCCTTCCCTCTGGCGGAGAGAGGATTGACCTTTCTGCCGGTGAAGGTCTCTATCCATAGCTGCGTCTTATTCGTGTTCTTCAATTTTGAATCTCCGTCTGACAATTGTGGATTCTCCGCTAATAGACAACGGGAAGGGCTTCATATCAAGGGAAGCGATTGCGAAAATCGCATTTGGCACACGGAGTCTTGCCGTTGGGCACGAGCGGATAGCGGGTTTGAGATTTGAAATTGTCCGGTTTGGAAATAATTTGACGGAAACCATGGAACGGAGGAGAGCCGCATGAACATCATCTACATCCACACTCACGACACGGGCAGATACATCCAGCCCTACGGGCATGGAATTCCGACACCGAACTTGATCAAGATGGCTGGGGATGGGGTGCTGTTCAGGAACTACCACACCTGCGGCCCGACGTGCTCGCCGAGCCGCGCATCTCTGCTTTCGGGCATGAGTCCGCATTCGGTTGGCATGCTTGGACTGGCCCATCGCGGATTCGAGTGGCCCGACTATTCACCACATCTTGCGAATTTCCTGAGGGGAAATGGTTTCGAGACGGTCCTCTGCGGTGTGCAGCACGAGGCTCCCCACGACAAGATCAAGCTTCTCGGATACGAGAGGATAATAAACGCCGGGGTCTCCGAGCAGTTCAGCGACCAGGGACTTGCGCTCATCGCGCGCGACAGGGCGAATTGCGCCGAGGCGGTCAAGTTCCTCAAGACGCCGCACGAAAAGCCGTTCTTCCTTTCCTTCGGGATGATATCCACACACCGCCCCTTCCCTCTCGACACGTCGGGAGTGAATCCTAACCAGGTCGCTCCTCCATCCAAGAATCCGGACAGCCCCGAGACACGCAAGGACATGGCCGGATTCGTGAAGATGGCGAAGGCCGTTGACGAATGCGTCGGAGAAATCCTCAAGGCCTTGAATGATGCCCGACTCGATGACGACACGCTGGTGATCTTCACAACCGACCACGGAATAGCCTTTCCCGGGCACAAATGCAATCTCTACGACACTGGAACGGGGATATCGCTGATATTCAGATTCCCGAAGGGCAGACATGCCGGCATGGTGGTGGACAGCCTGCTCTCTGTGATAGACGTGTATCCGACACTCTGCGATATATTGGGGATCGGGAAGCCCTCTTGGCTTGAGGGGAAGTCGTTCATGCCGATCATCGAGGGGAAGGCGAAGGAAGTGAACGGGGAGATCTTCTCCGAAGTCACATATCATGCAGCCTACGAACCGATGAGGAGCATACGAACCGACCGGTACAAGCTTATCCGCCATTTCGACGACTTCGACAGGATCGTCCTTCCGAACATGGACGGGGGGCTCACCAAGTCATATCTTCTGGAGAGAGGCCTACAGGGCCGCAGGAAGGACATGGTCGAGTTCTACGATCTGCTCTTCGATCCGGAGGAGAGGAGGAATCTGGCGGCCACAGGAGAACAGCGCGGGACGATGGAGGAACTCATGAGCCACCTCGACGGCTGGATGAAGAGGACCAGGGATCCTCTGCTCTCAGGCTACGTCCCGAAACCAGAGGGTGCGATCGCCAACCGCAAGGATGGGCTCCATCCCGATGACAAGGACTACGAACCTAAATTTTGCGTTTAAAGGCAGTAAAATCCAGGTTGGTATCGCCTTGTTCCGCCCAAGCCAAATCCGCATAAAAAATAGGCATGATTTTCTTCTACGTGTTTGCGGAACAGGACACTAGTTCCAGAATATCCTGCATCCGCAGCGTTTCTTCTCGCTCTCGATGAGTTCGGACAGCTTCGAAGTGGCTTTTTTTTCGGCGAGATACTTCTTTATCACCGGATAGGCCTCGGCGGTGGGGACATATTTCGCCTCCGTCCTGGCGTCGAGGCGGACAATGTGCCAGCCGCGGAGGCTTTTGAAAGGAGCGCTTATCTGTCCGGGGCTCAGCTTCGCTATGGCATCCGCAAAGGGTTTTGGCAGCTCAGAAGGGGTGAATTCGCCGAGGGCGCCGCCGTTGTCCCTGGTCTTGTCGTCCTGACTGCTCTCCTTGGCTGTCTTCCTGAATAGCTCCGCCGTCTTTGCCGCCGTCCTCAGGCTCTCCAGCTTCGCCGCCGCCTTCTTGTCGTCCATGCTCTCGCTCGAGACGAAGATGTGCGAGATGGCGGCCTTTTCCGGGATGAGGAAGATATTCTGGCTGTTGCGGTAGAAGTCCTCGACCTCCTTCGCCGTGGGGGTGAAGCCCGGGATGAATTTCCTCTGCATCCATTTCTCTATGGCTATCCCCTGCCCTATTTTTCTCTTTATGGAGTTCTCGTTCACTCCCATGTCGGCGACAAGTGCTTTGGAGCCGCCCTGCACTGCGCCTGCGATTTTCGCGAACTGTGCGTCAATCTCCTCCTGGGAGGCGGTGCATGAGTTTTTCTCGGCCAGGGCAAAGAGCAGTTCTCTCTCGATCAGGAGTCCGAGGGATTTTTTCGCCGCCTCCTCCACCTTGTCCATGTCCTGGACCGTCAGGGCCTTGTCGTTCTGCTTGAGCTTCCTGATCAGGGGCATTATTTCCTCGATGAGATATGCCTTTGGAATCTTCCTGCCGGATATTTCCGCGACAGTGTCTGGTATCGAGACTATGAGCTCGTTCACGAGCTTGGTGTTCTGCTTTCTTGCCTCGTCCTGGGGCAGCGCCGGAATGGAGGCGAGCATCATGAGGATGACGCATGTGGAACGCAAACTTGACATATTCATGAGATCGCCGTTGTTATTTTAGGCGGAGCTTATTGCAAAATTGCCGATGGAAGGCCGGTCCAATGACCGGGCCCCGAGTGCGGGAGCGCCTCGTGGCGATCCCTTTAAAAGGCGATGCAAACTACTCCTGAGTCCAAATGAGCGTCGGATTTCCCGGGTCGGCCAGGGAGAGGGAGAGGAGCATCACGTCCTTGATCCTCCCGTCCGTTCGATGCGCGGATATGATCTCCAAGGCCAGATCCATTGTCGAGAGTCTCTGTTCCCGCAGCATGAGCCCCTTGGCTTCCGCCAGCTTCGCAGTCGCCACGGAGAGGAGAGGATTGGCCGGAGGATATGAAAGTGCGAGAGTCTTGAGCGCCGCCGAGGCGCGGGCCAGCGAGGTCCATGTCTCCGCCGAAGCGACCGCTCCAACGGCCTCCTGTATCTTCTTCAAGCGCAGTAGTTCCTCCTTTATGAGCAATAGCCTCTCGTTGCGTGGGGATGAAGTTATCCCCTTCGAGCAAATGTCCAGGGCAGCGTCAACGTCGCCATCGTCGAGCTTGGACTGCATCTGCTTGACCATCAGGTTCTGGATCTCCTGCAGTTCTAGATTCGCCAGGAAAGCGCTGTCCCTGATTTCGCGCAGCCTGCGTATCTTGTCAATGGCGACGGTGTGATTTCCATCCTCCAGCGCGTGAAACATCGAAAGGACCAAGTCCGGTTTCACGCTTGGCGGCTCCTTCCGCGCCTGCTTTTCGCCGCAGGCTCCCATGAATACCGACATCAGGGCGATACAAATTATGAAAGCGTCTCTCATATCGAGTCTTTTTTTTTTTGATTGCACCTGTATAATAACAGCTCACGGAAGATTTTCAAAGGGGATGGAGGCATAATGAGATCAGATTCGAGAAGGAACGACCAGCTTCGGCCGCTGGGACTGCATTGCGGATATCTCCGGAATTGTCCGTCGTCGGTTCTCGTGGAGTTTGGCGGGACGCGCGTGATATGCTCCGCGATCGCAGTGGAGGAAGTCCCTCCGTGGATGAGATACCAGAAGAAGAGCGGAGGCTGGCTCACGGCGGAATACCAGATGCTTCCCTTCTCGACGAAGGAACGCAGCAGGCGGGAGACGAACAGCATTGGTGGAAGAACCCATGAAATCCAGCGCCTGATCGGAAGAAGCCTGCGCTCGGCGGTGAACCTGGAGAAGATCGGCTCCCGGACCATCTACGTGGATTGCGAGGTGATTGACGCCGACGGCGGCACTCGCTGCGCCTCGATCACAGGCGGGATGACCGCGCTGCGCCTCCTCATACTGGGCCTGATGGATAGAAAGGCGCTCTCCGAATCCCCCCTGCTCCGCAACGTCGCCGCCACGAGTGTGGGGATGATTGACGGCAAACCCATGCTCGACCTATGCTACGAGGAGGATTCGACCGCCGAGACGGACATGAACGTGGTGATGGCCGACGATGGGAACTTCGTGGAGATATAGTCCACTGCGGAAAGGAATCCGTTCTCGCGCGGGCAGTTCGACTCGATGCTTGATCTTGCGGCGAAGGGGATATCGGAAATCTTCGCTCTCCAGAACGAGGCGATATTGAAGAGCTGAATCCTATCGGTTAGTTCTTCGCATCCATTTCGGTTATCGGGTTCTGTGTCTCGTGCGTGACGACGGAGAGGGTTTCACGTGCGATCATGAGCTCCTCGTTGGTCGGCATGACGACGGCCTTGCATGTGCTTGAGGGCGTCGAGATGATTCCAGGGATTCCCTTGAACTTCTCGTTGAGCTCGTCGTCTGGTTCGATGCCGATGCATTGGAGCTTCTCGAGGATCAGCTTCCTGATGTATGAGCTGTGCTCGCCTATCCCGCCGGTGAAGACGATGGCGTCTGCGCCGCAGAGCTCGGTGAAATACGCGCCCGCATATTTCACGATTCTGCCGACGAACATGCGGAGGGCGCGCTGGGCCTGCTTGTCTCCGGACTCCGACGATGCGATGATGTCTCTCATGTCGCTGCTGCCGATTCCGCTCACGCCGAGCAGTCCGCTTTTCTTGTTGAGTATGTTGTCTATCTCCTTCGGGGACATTCCCAGTTCGGCGAGGCGTATGACTATGGCCGGGTCAATGTCTCCGCAGCGGGTTCCCATGACGAGTCCCTCTAGGGGAGTCATTCCCATGGAGGTATCCACGACGGTGCCCTTGTTGATGGCTGCGACGCTGCATCCGTTGCCGAGGTGGAAGGTGATGAGCTTGAGGTGGTTGAAAGGCACGTCGAGGAATTTGGCCGTCGTCCGCGCCACATAGCTGTGGGAGGTGCCGTGGAAGCCGTAGCGCCTGATTCCATATTTCGTATATAGCTCGTAGGGGACGGCGTAGAGGTATGATTCGGGGGGCATGGACTGGTGGAATGCGGTGTCGAAGACGGCGATGTTGTGGACGCCCTTGAATATCTCCTCGCAGGCCTCTATGCCGGCGTAGTTCGGGGGATTGTGAAGGGGGGCCAGTGAGAAGCAGTCCTTGATTATGTCCTTCACCCTTCCGTCCACCAGGATCGGCTTGGTCATCTGTTCGCCGCCATGGACGACTCTGTGCCCGATGGCCTGGACCTCGTCGAGGCTTTTTATCACGCCGACGTCGGGGTCGGTCAGTTTCTCGCATATCATCCTCAACGCCTCGACGCCGTTGGCCACCTTGACCTTCTTCTCGACGCATATGTTGTCGTGACGGCAGTATTTCATTGCCGGCTCTGCGAGCCCTATCCTTTCGACGATGCCCTTGGCGAGGACCTTCTCGTCGTGCATGGTGTAGAAGGTGAATTTGAGGGAGGAACTTCCTGCGTTGACGACCAGTATCTTCATGGGGTGGCTCCTTGTGATGCTATTGGAGATTCAAAATCTTGCTGGAAAATACAAAGCGTTGCACATAGTTTCAAGTCGAGAAACGAGATTTCGGCGATTTTTTCCGCTGCTGGGTGACGCCTCGGTCTTTTCCGGCTTGCCTGTCCGCATCAAGTTCTCCGGACGGCAGCGGCGTGCCGTCCCAACCTTGCATTTCTCCGAACGGCAACGGTGCTTGCCCGTTCTCCTTTGGGGAATGCCGGCGGGTGCCGTCCGCACTCAAGTACTTTGCGCCGTCCCGGCGCAAAGCGGGTGGAGCTTCGGAGTGTTGACCATTCCGCTTGGCATGCTATATTCGCGCAATGAAGCTCGCGATACTCAAGGAATTCATAAGAAGTCCACGGACTGTGGGGACTGTGTTTCCAAGCTCGCGCCATCTCGCCCGCGCGATGACCTCCGGCATTGGCCTTGAGGAGGCGCGCAGGGTGGTCGAGGTTGGTCCCGGAAGCGGGGCGTTCACCGGCCATATAGTGGAGAAGCTTAGCCCGGACGCGAGTTTCCTCATGGTCGAGCTGAACAAGGACTTCCATTCGAGGCTATGCTGCAAGTATCCGGGGATCAAGATAGTCAACGACACCGCGGAGAGGCTCGTCGAGATATTGGAGCAGGAGGGGATGGGCAAGGTTGACGCGGTGATATCGGGGCTTCCCTGGGCGGTATTCCCGGAGCTGCTCCAGAAGCGGATAATGGACCAGATACATGAATCGCTCGCCGACGGAGGACGCTTCACGACATACGCCTACTTCCAGGGATGCTTCATGCCCGCCGGACGCAAGGTGAGGAGCATGCTGGACGAGAAATTCACGCAGGTCCACCGCTCCCCGCTCGTGATAAGGAACCTGCCCCCGGCATATGTATACCGCTGCAGGAAGAATCCGAAGTGAATATTTGAGCCGATTTCAAAACTTCCCGCGCCCGTGCGGAGTTTTGCAATTGGCTCATTTGCTTTCAGGGCTTGTTCTGGCCCGTGATTTCGAGGACGCTCTGCCAGACCGGCCCATCCACGTCGAGCTTCTTGCGCGTGGAGGTGGCGAGCGAGAGGGGCACGTGGACGAATTCGCCGTTGTGATGTCCAATCATCATCGAGGTTTTGCCGGCGGTGGCTGCGTGGACGGCGTTCTGGGCGAGCATTACGCAGAATACGGCGTCGGTGCCTATGGCGTCGCCGCTGCGTATCATGTAGCTGGGATCGAAGTATTTGATGTTCACCTCGACGGAATTTTTCTTCGCGAATTTAGCGATTTCCGTCTTGAGGAAGGAGCCGATGTCGTTGAGTATCACGTTGCCCGACTTGTCCGCGCCCTTTGCGGCCTCGAAGAATTCCTGGCCTGCGCCTTCGGCGACGACGACGACGGCATGTCTTTTTCTCTCCAGTCTTCTGAGCAGGTGCGGGAGGAATCCGTTTTCTCCATCGAGGACCATGGGGGCTTCCGGAACGAAGCAATAGTTGACGACTGAATTTGCGAGCGTGGCATATGCGGCGATGAAACCGCTTTCGCGTCCCATGAGCTTGACCAGGCCGATTCCGTTGAAGGCGCCCTTGGCCTCCGCGTGGGCGGCTTCTATCACTGAGTTTGTCGCGTATACGGCGGTCTCGAAGCCAAATGATCTGTCGGTGAAGGATATGTCGTTGTCTATCGTCTTCGGGATGCCGACCACGGCTATCGGCAGCCTCCTGCGCAGAAGTTCGTCCGCAAGCAGTCTGGCGCCTCTGAGCGTTCCATCGCCTCCCACGCAGAAGAGCATGTCCACGCCCATCCTGACGAGGCTGTCGGCCATTTCGCCTATGTCCTGATGGCCTCTGGAGGAGCCGAGAATAGTGCCTCCGTGGCTGTGTATGTCGTCAACCAGATCCGGGTCGAGGGCCAGAGGCTGGAATTCGCCGTGGCCGGCCAGCCCCCTGTATCCATATCTGATTCCGAGGACGGACTTGAGCCCGTAGCTTGTGCAGAGCGTGTTTACCACTCCCTTGATCACGTCGTTCAGGCCCGGGCAGAGGCCGCCGGCGGTGAGGATGGCCGCCTTCGCGTTTTCAGGGGGAAAGAATATCCGCTCTCGGGGCCCCGCCTTCTCGAGGGACGAGGCGACGGGCGATTTGGAGCGGAGCTTCAAGTCGGAGAGGAGGGACGAATCAAGGACGCGATCCTCTTCAGCGATGAACTTGATGCCGCGCAAAGGCGATGTCTCCATTGGATTCCCGACGGCGGCTATGGTGAAATCGTTTTCGTCCATCATGTTTCGCCCATGTCGTATCCCACGATGAAGTTGCCTGTGATCCTGCTGACCTCCTCGATGCTGGTGAAGCCCTTGCTGAGCTTGATCCATCCATCCTCGCGGAGAGTCTTCATTCCCTTGTTCTTGGCGGTCTTGCGCAATTCGCTTGACGGCGCGTGCGCGGCGGTCATGTCCTGGAGCTCCTCGTCGAGAAGGAAGAATTCGTATATGGCTATCCTCCCCTTGTATCCGGTGTGGTTGCATCTCGAACATCCCTCGCCCTTGTATGCCACCACGTCCTCGGTCCTTATCTTCAGGAACCTCGCTATTTCGGCCCTGATATGCGGGGTGATGTTCTCGTCCTTCGTCTTGCAGTGGGGACATAGCCTTCTGACGAGGCGCTGGGCGAGGCATGCGACGAGGGAGGATGCCACCAGATATGGCTCGATGCCTATGTCTATGAGCCTGTTGACGGCGCCGACGGAGTCGTTGGTGTGGAGCGTGCTGAAGACCAGATGGCCAGTGAGGGAGGCCCTGATTGCGATCTCCGCCGTCTCGGAGTCGCGTATCTCGCCGACGAGGATGATGTCAGGGTCGTGCCTGAGAATGGATCTGAGCCCGCTGGCGAAGGTCAGCCCGATCTGGCTGTGCATCTGCATCTGCGATATGCCCGGCATTTCGTACTCGACCGGATCCTCC
>CAZGJP010000039.1:0-14147 GCA_964526605.1 uncultured Lentisphaera sp. | reverse complement strand
AGGCTTTAACCGGGTTGTGCTATTCTTTGGCGACGAACGCGGTGCAGTGTATGGCGAGTAGTGTCGGCAGGACGAAGTCGAACATGTCCTTCCCCTTGGCGACGGCTTTTACGATCTGTTTTGGCATTCCGACACCCATGAGGTATCTGGGCTTTTCCTTTGGGAGGACTGCTTCGGTCCATCGGATGCATTCGAGCATGGCCTCCTCGGGTTCGCCCACGCTGAGTCCGCCGAGGGCATAGCCGTCGAAGTCGAGCTTCACGAGTTCCTCCGCGGATTTTCTTCTTAGATCTTCGTATGTGGAGCCCTGGACTATGGCGAATATCCGTTGTCCTTCGCCGAGCTGGAATTCGCGCGATATCTTTTCCCACTCATGGGTGGCCTCCATCGATTTTTTCGCCTCGGCGTGTGTGGCGGGGTAGGGGGTGCATTCGTCGAAGGCCATGACTATGTCGGAGCCGAGTGATTTCTGGATGGACATTGATTCGCGCGGGCCGAGGAATATGCGGCTTCCGTCTATGTGGGATGCGAATTCCACTCCTCCGTCTCTGATCTTGCGTATCTTTGAGAGGCTGAAGACTTGGAATCCGCCGCTGTCGGTGAGTATGGGTTTCCGCCATCCGCAGAATTTGTGGAGGCCCCCGGCATTCTCTATCACGTCGACGCCGGGTCGGGTGAGGAGATGGTAGGTGTTGGCCAGCATGATTTCGGCGCCGAGCTGTTCCAGCTCGAGCGGAGTGGCCGTCTTGACGGTCGCGCGGGTGCCTACTGGCATGAATACCGGCGTCTCGATGTCGCCGTGAGGGGTTCTCATCACTCCTCTGCGCGCCTTCCCGGCGCATTCATGCTTCAGCTCGAAGAACATTGGCATCTCATCTTCTCGAGAGGATTATTTTTGCGGCCTCGTCGGGGCCGATGTCCCCGTGTTCGCCGAAGGCGGCCTTTCTTTCGGCGAATCTTGCGCGTATTTTCGCTGCGGCCTCGTCCGCGCTGATCCTGTAGTCCGACAACTTGGTCGGCATTCCAATGGAGTGGAAGAAAGCTTCTGTCGCCTTTATCGCGGCGTCGGCCCCCTTCACGCCAAAGACCCTTTTCCCGAATTGCCCGAGCTTGGCCTTTTTCGCCTTGAGTTTGAACTTCCAGACTCCGGGCATGAGGATTGCAAGCGTCTCGGCGTGGTCGAGGCCGTAGAAGGCGGTGAGTTCGTGGCCGATCATGTGCGTGGCCCAGTCCTGCGGGACGCCGCATCCTATCAGGTTGTTCAGTGCGAGAGTGGAGCACCACATTAGCGACGCCCTCGACTGGTAGTCCATCTTCCTGCTCAACGTCCTTGGAGCGATCTCGACCAGGGTCTGGACTATCCCCTCGGCGAATCTGTCCTGCAGGGGGGCGTCGGCGGGGAAGGTCATGTATTGCTCCATCACGTGGGCGAAGCTGTCAACGATTCCATTCCTCACCTGCTTTCCCGGAAGTGAGTATGTCGTCTCGGGATCCAGCACCGAGAAGCGGGGGTAGACCCATGGGGATGAGAAATAGAGTTTTTCCTTTGTCGCGTCGCGGGATATCACCGAATTGCCGTTCGCCTCGCTGCCGGTGGCCGGAAGAGTGAGGACTGCGCCTATCGGTAGCGCCGAGCGGACGTTCGCTCCGGATGTCCGAAGTATGTCCCAGGGATCTTTCCCCTTGAATAGCGCTGCTGCGGCGATGAACTTGGCTGCGTCGAGCACGGAGCCACCTCCGACCGCGAGAATGAAGGAGAGCTTCTCCTTCTTGAGCAGCTTCACCGCTTGAAGGCATGTCTCGTATCGGGGATTTGCCTCCACGCCTGGGAATTCGACGACTCTGCGCCCGGACAGCGCCTTGCGGACTTGGCTGTAGACCCCGTTCCTCTTGATCGAGCCTCCGCCGTAGAGGAGCAGGACCTGGGATTTTCGGTCCACTCTTGAGGAAATCCCCGGAATCGTGCCCCTGCCGAATATTATCTCGGTCGGATTGTGGAAGCTGAAATTCTCCATGCGCTATCTCCTTGGTCTGTTCGAATTTGCGAATCCATATCTCTAGCATCCGATGACCAGTTTTCAACCCTGATTTTTTTTTGTTTTTTTTCGCTTTTTTGGCTTGACATGTGCCGATGATGGTATAAATTGGACTTAAATGGAATAAAATGGATTAACGAAAATGCTCCCATTTTTCGGACAGGAGAAGGCCTCGGTTGATGCCAACGGCAGAGTGAAGCTTTGTCCGAGGTTCATAGCCGACTTCAAGGATTCGGGTGGAGGGGACATAGTTCTTTTTTCGCTTCCCGAGGGAGGTGTGGCCATATATCCTGAGGAGACATTTTTGCGGATGAGGAGGTCCGAGCTTGACGAGGCGGAGAAATCCGGCGGCAGCGTGTTGCAGAGGAGGCGGCTTAGGTTTTCCGGGGCGATGACGCAGTCGGAGAAGATATCGAACCAGGGGCGCATCACGATTCCGCATTTCATGCGCGAGGACTGCGGGCTTGCGCCCAGCTCCGATGTTGTGATGGTTGGAATCCAGGTTGGCATCGAGATATGGTCGTCCGAGAGGTGGTCTGGGGAGCTTGATAAGATGCGGAGGCACAGCAATGAGAAGGGTGAACGCGAGATGGCTTCCGACCTGATGGACCCGAGACGGGAATGAATGTGGATATGATTATAATGAAAAATGGAGAATCAAGATGAATGCGACGTATTATCCGGAGAGGACGACGGACTCGATCCAGCTTTTTGCCAGGTCGTTCAACGGCAGGGAGAGCGTGAAGAAGTGCTTCTGCTCGTTCTGCGCGAAGTCGGGCATGCCCCGGCACGAATGCTTCATTGCTGAGGAGGAGGTTGGAGGGGTTGACGAGAGCACTGGCGAGATAATCTGCAAGTACTGTTTGAACCTGATATCGAAGATGAGGGGAATAAAATGAAGGCTTTCAAGGTCGAGAGAACTGGGCATGGAGTCGCTCTGCTCGTGCTCGCCGGCTACCTTGCCGTCTTCCTGCTCGTGTCGTGTCTGCAGACATTCATGGCCCGTTCGGAGATGGCCGTGACGGAGCGCAGGAGCATTGACGAGATATGCGGCGTGGCCGGGCGCATGTCGTCCGAGATTCCGGTCGAGAACAGGGATGCCTGGATAGACTCTTTCCAGAAGAGTCCAGAGCTGATTCTGGTATGCGCCGAGAAGGCGGCGATGGAATCTCCGGGTGGCAGCCAGTTCTCGCTGGCCATATCCGAGACGGCGCCTCTGTCCATCATGTTCTGAACAGAGTCTTCGCTGGCGTTGGCCGCGATTGAAGATTTTCACTGTCGAAGATTTTTCAGGAGATTGGAAATGCGAAGGCTGGATGGTATTCCCGGATACGTCGATCTGCAGGTGAACGGCATAAAGGGAGTTGATTATTCCAGCGAGGAGCTTTCAGCCGACGCATTCGTCTTCTCATGCAAGGAGCTGAAGAAGAATTCGACGATTGGTTTTCTGCCGACAATAATCACATCCCCTGACTCACTGCTTATGAGAAATCTCGGGATAATGTCGTCCTGCCTTCGCTTCAAGGAGGTTTCGCGGATGGTCCTGGGCTTCCACTTGGAGGGACCTTTCATATCGCGGGAGGACGGTGCACGCGGCGCACACAGTCTGCGCTGGGTGGCGGACAACAATCTGTCATGGCTGGCCAAGGTGCGGAAGGCATCTGGCGGACGTGTCAGGATGGTGACTGTTTCCGCCGAGCAGAAAGGGATCGCCGGATTCATCAGGTCGGCCAGACGCGATGGCATAATCGTGTCTCTCGGGCACCAGCTTGCGGATGAGGGGCAGATCGGGCTGGCGGTGAAGGCGGGGGCCAGTTCCCTCACCCATTTGGGCAACGGACTGCCCCAGAACATACATCGCTTCGAGAATCCCCTATGGCCGTCGCTAGCGGAGGATCGTCTCAAGGCAATGATAATTCCCGACGGCTGGCATCTGCCGGAGGCTCTGGTGAAGGTGATAATTCGGGTCAAGGGCATGGACAACGTGATAGCGGTGAGCGATGCTTCACCTCTGGCGCTCATGCCTCCCGGCGATTATCGCGCCCTTGGGAACAAAGTGAGGATAGACAGGAGAGGCAAGCTCTTCAATCCGGACACTGGCTATCTTGTGGGCTCCTGGAGCACCTTGCGCCAATGCGTGGAGTGGATGCGGGGGCTTGACTTTCTGGACGGAAGCGACATCGCGAAGCTGGTCTACCACAATCCGCTGAAGCTTCTCGGAATCAAGAAACTCCCCTTGGCCGACTGAAAAATCGGCCCGATATGGGGTCATCCGTATATTTTCCCATCCCTGTAGTCCGCCCATGCGTTCTCGAACCATGCGTCGGACCTGGGCATAGGCCTCCTCGGGACCCATTTGTTCCGGACCTTCCCGTCCTCCGAAATCCATGTTTCGAGGATCTTGTCCTTGAAGCTCTCGTCCTCGGTGGCGAAATGCCACTCGTCGGAAAGAGCCTTGTGCGCCTTCGTCCCGTCCTTGTCGAGTACTAGAGCCGACCCGCGGCTTCCAACACCGCTCTTGACGGCGAAGAGGACCGCCTCGAGATAAATGCAGTGAGCAAAGCAGAGTTGCGAATTTCGCAGGGCCTCTGCGACTCCGCCGAGGCTTTCTCCGGTGCATCCATCCTTCTTTATGTCTTCCCATAGCTTCCACGCTTCGCGGACAGATTTTTCGAGCTTCTCCCTTGAGCGGATGTGCGCGGCAGCCTCTGACATCCTGAATTGGATTTCATCCCTCACGCTCTTCCAACTCCGCTTGGACTTGGCGCATTTCGCGATTTGGCGCAGGGCATCGGAAAGAGATTTTTCTGCGATCTTGCAGACCTTCCTGATGTCGAGGGAGGGTTCGGCATACTTGTGCGCAATGAATTCGGCGGCGCGGAATCCGGCCACCTGTCCGGAATTCAAAGCGGAGCCTCCGGGGCGATAGACCCCGTGCGAACCGTTCACCTCGCCAACTGGAAAGAGGTGCTTGATGTTGGTGGACTCCCACCAGAGGTTTCCGGCAAGACCTCCGTTGTTGTGCTGGGCGCATACGGCGATCTCAAGAGGCTCCTTTCTGATGTCTATCCCGTGGTCCAGATATAGATCTATCGCTGGACGATTCATCTTTGCGAGTCTTTCTATCGGACTGCCGAAAAGTGCATTTGACCGTTCGAGATAGCCTCTCGCTTCATCGCTAAGAGATTTAAAGTCGAAGTCTTCGCAATTTTTCCTGAAGTCAAGGAAAACTCTTCTTCCCTTAAGCACTGTCTCGATGTAAACAAGAATATCAACTATGGACGAGCCACCTACGACCTTTCGGGGATCGAATGGCCACTGGTAGCCTTTGAGGAAAATCGCGCTGTTCATCTCCCCTGCGGAGCCGAAGTATTCACGCATGAACTCCTTCGGATCGCTCTCTCCATCGGAAGAAGTGCTAGCGAATTTCGGTATCACCTGCATGTAGGTGCCGGAAACATTCCAGCGGAATTTAATGGATGCCATGCCGTATTGGGATTCCGGCAGGCTCTGCGCCTTCGCTCCAGCTTGAAGGGCAAGTCCGATCGCGCCAGTGTGGACATTCGGGTAGACGCTAGTCCTGTAAAGCCCTCCCGGACCGCCGACGGCGAAAACAACATTCTCCGCGACGTATGCCTCAAGCGCATCCTCCGGCTTCGCATCTTTCCGGCTTCTGTCAATTGCAATCAGGCCGCATGCGCGGAGCGAATCACCAATTCCACAGGTGAGAATAGAAAGTGCCACGCGCCCCTCGGCTATCTTCACAGGCCGCCTCTTCAATTCGCGGATCAGAGCCCTGCACATCTCGCGCGATGTGTATGGGCCGACAGATGTCGCCCGTTGCAAAGGATCATGGTCCGTCTTGTAGCCGACAAACTGACCATATTTGTCTGTCGGAAATGGAACCCCAAGATTCACCAGATTAAGAAAGGCTCTCGCAGAAAGACTCGCCTCTATCATCGCAAGATCTCCATGCATGGAGCCGCCCTTGAAGAATGATTCCGCTAGGGAGACAGGTGAATCTTTATCGGCCCCGTAGAGACCGAGCTTGTAGTATGTCTGCTTGTCGCTGCCAGTGTTTATCGAAGTGCCCATAGAGAGCCCCTCGCTTATCACGCAGACGTCTTTCACGCCCTCGCTGTCAAGCCTTATCGCGGCGTTCAGTCCTGCCGCGCCACTGCCAAGAACCAGACTGCCATGCAAATGGACGGGGATCTTCAGAGTTTTCCCGCCAAATTTCACCGTCAATTTTTTACACTTCATATGTCCTCCGTTTGATATTTTGAAATTGATTCAGGATACAGGATGCATGATACAGGATACAAGATTCATGATACAGGTTTGTTATTAGTTATTGGTTATTGGTTATTAGTTATTAGTTATTGGTTATTAGTTAAAGCTGTCAGCTGTTTAGTTATTTAGGCATTAGGGTTTCGTTCTACACTTCTCCGTTAACCATTTCTTCACTTCACTCTTCACTTTCACTTTCCACTTTAGCCTTCAACGCTGACCGTGATAACGGTGAACGGTGAACGTGATAACGAGATCCCTGCATCCTGTATCTTGCATCTTGAATCCTGTATCCTGCCCGCCGGTTCTCCAACGGAGAATGGCGGGTAAACATCCTGCGTTCCGTTCAGAACCTCTTCCCCTTCCTTATATGCACTATAAGTATTCTGCAGTCCTCTATCACTCTGTATGAATGCACGAGCATGGCGTCGAACTGCAGGGCTTCCCCCGATTTTAATATGTGCGCCTCGTGTGGAAGGGTGATTTCAACAGATCCCTTCAGCACCCAGCAAAGCTCGTAGTCGTCTCGGTGCATCTCCGGCCTCGAAGTCTCGGCGCCCGCCCGGCCGTCGCCGATCAGACAGCGGACATTCGCATAGGATATCTCCTCGAACTCGAATCCGCTGGAGCGGTGCACGGAAGCCTTTTTCCTATGCGCCGAACGCGACTCCGCCAGGCTCATCAGGTCGGAGGGATTAAGTCCGAAGACCCTAGCCAGCCTGTATATTGTCGAGAGGTCGGCCATGCTCTGGTTGCGCTCCAGCCTCGATATCACCGCACCTGATATCCCGGAACGCTTCGACAAATCTCCTATGGTCATCTTCTCGCCCTTGCGGAGTTCGCGGAGTATCGAGAAATCGAACATCCTCTGCTGCTCGGCGGAATCGCTGATTTTTCTTCCTGTTTTTTTCATCCGCGCCCTTGAAATATTTCTTTGACGATAAATATTAGTCTGAAATTTATAACTGACGCATAATCTACACCCTTAAGATGCTGTGTCAAACATAGGAGCTCAAGAATGAAGGATTTGCAGAAGTCGGTCGAGCTGGCTGGCGGAGTCATCGGAAGGAACAGGATAGTCCCTGTGCTCTCGGTGCCGTCGGTCGAAGCGGGGCTGAAGATTTGTGAAACCCTCTGTGCCAACGGGCTTCCGCTGGCGGAGATCACGTTCAGGACCGCCGCGGCTGCCGAAACCATCAAGGAAGCCGTTAGAAGATTTCCCGAAATGACTGTCGGGGCTGGAACGGTCATAAACACGGGCGACCTGGAGCGCGCAGTTGACGCAGGTGCGAAATTCGCAGTCGCCCCCGGAACGAACCGCAGGATACTCGAGGCCGCGACCAGGCACGGACTGCCGTTCTTCCCCGGAGTCGCGACCGCTTCGGACATGGAGACATCTCTCGAATGCGGATGCAGGATACTCAAGTTCTTTCCGGCGGAACCTCTTGGCGGACTCAAGATGATCAAGGCTCTTGCGGCTCCATACAGGCATCTCAGGGTCAAGTTCATCCCGCTTGGCGGAGTCAACCTCGAAAACATGGCCGCATACCTTGCCTGCCCTGATGTTCTCGCCATAGGAGGCTCATGGCTGGCGGAGAAGGAAGTCATAGAAAAAAAGGACTGGGCATTGCTTGCCGAAAACATAAAGCTTGCGCTCTCAAAAAGGTGAGTTAAGTAGTTTGCGTTCTCCGAACGCAATAAACGAAACTTAATTTGCCATTTGCGCTGGGACAGCGCAAGCTACTGATAAGCTTTGGCAAGCAAGCCCGCTGTGTTGAAATCGGCTCAGGAAATTATAAACAACATTAGGTGATAGGATGAAGAAGAAAGTCGCGCTGGTGACAGGCGGGGCCAGAGGCATAGGACTCGGAATAGCCTTGGAACTGGCGGAAGAATCTTTTGACATCGCAATAGCCGACATTCTCGACGAAGCTTCCGTCGCGACAAACATCAAGAGCATCAGGGACAAGGGAGCCAAGGTGCTCTATTGCCGATGCGACATAAGCGCAGCTGCGGACAGGAACGCGGCGCTCGCGAAAATCAAGAGCGAATTGGAAGGGCTGAACGTGCTCGTCAACAACGCCGGCGTGGCGCCTTCCGTCCGGGCAGACATTCTAGACGCGAGCGAGGAGAGCTACGAAAGGGTGATGAAGATAAACCTGCAGGGTCCATATTTTCTGACACAGGCCGCCGCAAGAATGATGATAGAACAGAAGAAGGCCGACTCCTCATTTGGAGGAGCCATAATCAACATATCCTCGATCTCCGCCGAGACCGCATCGGTCACAAGAGGTGAATACTGCATCTCAAAGGCTGGTGTCAGCATGGCGACAAAACTATGGGCTGTCCGTCTAAGTGAATACGGGATTCCGGTATATGAAGTAAGACCGGGAATAATCATGACGGACATGACGAGCGCGGTGAAGGAGAAATACGACAAGCTCATCGCCGAGGGACTCCTGCTCCAGAAAAGATGGGGTCTGCCCGATGACATAGCCCGTTGTGTCGTGATGATGGCGCGGGGCGACATCGCCTACTCCACCGGGCAGGTCGTCAACGTGGACGGCGGCTTTTCGGTTTCAAGACTCTGACATGGAGGGGAAAATGATAATCGTATCGGATCTCAAGAAAACCGAAGGAAGGGTTTATCCGGCGGGAAGACGCACGCAGAATGTTGTCGGCGGACTCTCCCCCATAAAGGCTGCGAATTTCGCAATGGGATTTGTGACGCTTCAAGCTGACGGCGGACAAGTGCCATGGCACAATCAGGATCAGGAGGAGGTCTATTTTCTCCTTGAAGGCAGGGCCGAATTCTGCCTGGGGAACGAAAAAATAATTCTAGAGGCGGGCCAGAGCGCATACATCCCGACAAAGGTCTTTCACCAGATCACAAACATAGGCGAAGGCGAGGCGAAGATGATATACGTATATGGCCCCGCCGGTGATGTGGCACACTGGAGGCAGGAGCTTGATGGAACGTTGCCCAGAGCCGGCATGGAAGCGCCTCCCCTCCCGGACGGAGCGAAAAAACAGAGGACATGACGGGCTGCAAAAAATAGGCGCCATCAGGCGGCCAAGAACCGTCTTCGCCTTCGGCTACGCCGGGTCATGATGACCGCCTTGCTTGGACTGCATTAAAATAATAAAACAGGAGTTTCAAAATGGCCGGAATGAAAGAGAGAAAAATTGGAATAATCATGAACGGGGTCACAGGACGCATGGGAACAAACCAGCACCTGATGCGCTCGATAGCCGCGATAATCCGCCAAGGCGGAGTAAAAATCAGCGAAACCGAGACGATAATGCCAGACCCGGTACTTGTAGGGAGAAACGAGGTCAAGCTGAAAAAACTGTCCGAAATGTCCGGCGTGAAAAAGATTTCAACAGATCTCGACGCAGTCCTCAAGGACAAAAACTATGAAATCTACTTCGACGCCCAGAGCACCGACCGTCGCGCGAAGGACGTTAAAAAAGCCATCGCCGCCGGGAAGCATGTCTATTGCGAGAAACCTGTCGCGCTGTCAAGTGCCGACGCGATGGAACTACAGGCTCTTGCGGACAAGGCCGGGCTCAAGAGCGGTGTGGTCCAGGACAAGCTCTGGCTGCCTGGTTTTCTCAAATTGAAGATGCTCATTGACAACGGATTCTTCGGCAAGATACACTCAGTGAAGGGCGACTTCGGTTACTGGGTATTCGAGGGTGATATCGCCCCCTGCCAGCGCCCGTCCTGGAACTATCGGAAGGAGGATGGCGGCGGGATGATACTGGACATGTTCCCGCACTGGAGATATGTCCTTGACAATCTTTTCGGAGAGGTCAAATCCGTATCATGCATTGGAGCGACACACATCCCGGAGCGAAAGGACGAGAACGGCAGGAAATACAAGTGCACTGCGGACGATGCAGCATATGCGATATTCGAACTCGAAGGTGGAGTGATAGCGCATTTCTTCTCTTCATGGTGCACCAGGGTGAGAAAGGACGATCTGCTCACGATACAGGTCGATGGCAGGGACGGCTCCGCAATGGTGGGGCTCAGGAACTGTCTCGTCCAACCGAAGTTCTCCACGCCAAAGCCGGTGTGGAATCCCGAGGAGGAGCAGAAGATAGACTTCTTCGGCGGATGGCAGGAGGTCCCCGACAATGTCGCCTACGACAACGCCTTCAAGATACAATGGGAGCTATTCCTGCGCCATGTCGTCCTAAATGAGCCTTTCAGATGGACTCTCCGCGAAGGAGCGAAGGGGATACAACTAGCAGAAGTCGGATACAAGGCGTGGACAGAAAGACGCTGGCTGGATATCCCTGAGATATGAGGGAAGATACTGGATACACGATGCAGGATCCAGGATCCAGGATGCAGGATGCAGGATGCAGGATGCAGGATCCAGGATGCAGGATTCAGGATTCAGGATACAGGATGCAGGATGCAGGATGCAGGATCCAGGATGCAGGATGCAGGATGCAGGATCCAGGATGCAGGATGCAGGATACTGGATACAGGGGAACGTTCGCCGTCATCAGGTTCGGCGTTCGCCGTTGGCGCGTTTTCGCGTCTAAGTAGGAGTTCAGTAAAGACGTGAGCCCGCCAGTACGTATTCAGTAAACTACGTTCGTTTACTGAATCCGCACATGTAAAGATTCGCTGAAAGACGTAGTTCAGTGAATATTTACGATGGGGTTTACTGTGCTCTTCCCCGGATTTTTTCCTCCACGGCTTTCCCGAGCTCCTTGGTGGAGGCCGTTCCTCCGATGTCGCGGGTTCTGATGCCAGACTCGATGCAGTCCCTGACGGCTTTTCGGATGTCCGTTGCGGCTGCGGCCTCCTTGAAGCTGTATTCGAGCATCATCGCCATTGAGAGTATCTGTGCGACCGGATTGGCAACCCCTTTCCCGGCTATGTCAGGGGCACTTCCGCCACCTGGCTCGTAGAGGCCGAAGGAGCTTGCGTTGATACTTGCAGAGGGCAGCATCCCGAGCGATCCTGCCAGCGCTGATGCCTCGTCGGAGAGAATGTCCCCGAACATATTTCCGCAGAGGAGCACATCGAACTGGGCTGGATTGATCATCATCTGCATTGCTGCGTTGTCAACATACATATTGTTGAGTTGTATGTCCGGAAACTCTTTTGCGATTTCCGCAACTGTCCTTCTCCAGAATACCATTGTGGAGAGGACATTCGCCTTGTCAATGGACGTGACTTTCTTCCTTCTGCCCGCTGCGGCCCTGAACGCGACTCTTGCTATGCGCTCGACCTCGCTCTTGTGATATATCATGGTGTCGAACCCCTTTTCGGCTTCGCACCCCTTCGGCTGTCCGAAATAAATGTCAGAGGTCAGCTCCCTCACCGTGAGCAGATCAACGCCACGGCTTATGATTTCCGGCTTCAGCGGAGAGAGGCTTGAAATGGATGGGTACAACTCGACCGGTCTGAGGTTGGCAAAGAGATCGAATATTTTACGCAATGGTAGCAATGCGGCGCGTTCGGGCTGCTTCTCGGGCGGGAGCGACTCCCATTTGGGTCCGCCCACGGATCCGAAGAGTATGGCATCGGATTTTCTGCACGTGTCGAGAGTGGTTTTCGGCAGGGCCTCTCCGTGATTGTCAATTGCCACGCCACCGACATCAGCGTATTGGAGGGCGCATGAGAATCCGTGTTTCTCTCCGGCGGCCTTCAATGCTGCGACCGCCTCAGCCATCACTTCGGGGCCGATTCCATCTCCGGGAAGAACTGCAATCTTGTAAGTCTTCATGAATGAGAATTGATTTGTTCGGGTTTGTATTTGTCGACTAATGAAGGCATAATATAGCCGGGAATTTTAATATTGAAACTTTTATCATGGGCGAATATTCAATTTCAAGCGTTGCTGCGAGGAGATATCTGCTCATCGCCTGCGAAGTCCTGCAAAGGGAGTCGTTCCACTGTGCGGCGAAGGCAAAAACCCTGGTTGACATAGAGTTCTGCTCGCAGGGCTACCACGACCTTCCATGCAATGACATGTGCGGACGACTCCAGGAGCGCGTAGACGTAGCCGACGTAAAGGGCTACGACGCCATACTTCTCGGATTTGCTCTTTGCAGCAACGGGATACTGGGGCTGAAGGCGGGGCGGACTCCGATAGTCATTCCCCGGGCGCATGACTGCATCACTCTGCTTCTCGGCAGCAAGGAGAGATACGCGAAGCTGTTCGCCGAACGCCCCGGGACATATTACCTCTCGTCGGGCTGGATGGAGAGGGATGCGAAGAACCTCGAGGATCTGAGAAGCTATTCCGTCATGTCCAAGCTCGGGCTGGACAAGGATTTCGAACAGATGAAGGAGCAGTTCGGCGAGGAGAACGCAAAATACATTATGGAGACATTGACAGGCTCGTTCGAGAAGAACTACGTTGCGATGGCCTTCATGGACACTGGGCTTGGCGACGTGGAGTCCTATCGTGCCGTGGGACGGGAGGAGGCGCGGAAGCGGAATCTCATTTTCGAGGAGATCAGGGGCGACCTCTCTCTGATCCAGGCCATGCTCAATGGAGAATGGAGCGAGAAGAACTTTCTCGTCCTGAAAAATGGAGAAACGGTCGCGAGAGGGGACGATGACGAGATAATCGTGGCAAAGGGAACTGAATGATCGGGCGCGGACGCATCCTGCACCTTGCGTCGTGCAACCTAGAACGGAAGGAACAATGAAGCGCTATGTGGTGAAAAGGCTTGGATATTCGGTCCTGGTGATATTCGGCGTGATGCTGATATGCTTTCTGCTCTTCAAGTTCGCGGCGGGGGATCCGTCGGCGATGCTTCTTGGCAAGAACCCTTCTCCGCTGGAGATAGAGCAGATGCGCGACAAGCTCTCCGTCGGACAGCCCCTGGTCTTCGGGCGCTGGAAGAGAACCGAATGCTATTCGTCCGCGGACTTCTCGGACGAGAAGGATCTGCCGTCGGTGTTGATTCCGGCCGCCGCTTCGCGGAAGAAGGGCGAATTGCTTCTTCCGGCCGGGACTGCGATGGTCTTCAAGCGTAATTTCGACCCCGGGAGCGGACGTGTTCTTGCGAAGATCGCGTTCAGCGGCCGCCTTTCCTGCGCTGGTGTTGAAGTCGCTCCGGGGGTTTTTGGAAGATCCTCCGTGCAGGTTCCCGGGACGGGCGGGGAATTGTCCGTCGAGGCCGTCGAGGAGAGCTCGATAAGCTCGGTCGAATTCCACAAGGCCAATCCGAATCCGTTCGACTCGCAGCTTGCCAGTTCCTTGAGGGAGCTGGTGACATTCTCGATGTCGTTTCCCTACCTGAGCTTCTTCAATTTCGGGCGGACTCTGACCACCCGCGAGAGGATAGACAGGGTGATATGGCGCAGCATGTGGATTTCCCTTTCGTTGATGCTGCCGATATTCCTTGCGGAGAATCTCGTGGCGGTTCCGCTTGCGATGCTCGCGGCGGTCTTCCGAGGCAGGCTGGCGGACAGGCTGATCACTGTCGTCTCCGTAAGCGGGATGAGCATAAGCTACATAGTGCTCATCGTCCTGGGGCAGTGGATATTGTCATATCGTCTGGGCATTTTTCCCGTCTGGGGCTTCGAGAGCGCCTACCATCTTGCCCTGCCGGTGCTTCTCGGGACGGTGAGCGGTCTGGGTGGGAGCGTCCGTTTCTACCGGACGATATTCCTGAACGAGCTGCGGAAGGAATACATGAGGACTGCGCTTTCCAAGGGCTGCTCGCCTCTCTCGATATATTTCAGGCATCTTCTCGGGAATGCGGCCGTGCCGATAGTGACGAGGATATCCACGATGCTAACATTCATCAACACTGGAAGCCTGCTTCTCGAGAGCTTCT
>CAZGJP010000038.1:0-14462 GCA_964526605.1 uncultured Lentisphaera sp. | reverse complement strand
ACTGGCCTGAAGATAGAGGAAGGCCTTGATCCCCTCACCGTCTATGACAGGGCGTCCACCTCCAGTGTCGTAGCCGTATATGCTCTGGGTTAGTATCCGGGATTGCATGTTTTTGCCAATTGGATATGTCCCGCTCCCGATTTTACCGGGTTTGCGTGTCCTCTCCATCTCGTCCAGCCATTCTCCTGTGGACAGGTAGTTGGTACGGTCGAGCGCGTCGGCGGGAATTTCAGAGCCGTCGGTCTTGTATATTTGACTGGCGTATGGTGGAGAAAAGCTCGCGCCCGGGACTGCTCCCCCATGGACATTGCTCTCGATGGATGCCTTGACCGGTGTTAATGAAATATTGTCAACACTTATTTCTGTCAGATCGTATGCAGGCCCAATCAATTCCAGGCGCACATGAACTGCACCTGCGTTCTTCTGGTGGAGTTCGCCGATGTATTCGGTCTTGAAAACGCGTTTCCCAGCTTCGCGCTGTCTTATATAGCCGCCAACAGGCACACCATTGACTTTTAGCATTATCGCACCACCGCGGGGACTTGTCCCGTGGCTGAACTTCAGTGCATAGAAGCCGGGAGAAATATTGGGGAGGCTGAGATCCAGATGGTCGCCCGCTTGCTTGCACTTGAAATTCAACCATTTTCCGCCGGAAGCGGAGCAATCCTCCAAGACCAAAAGGATTCCCCCTTCAGCACCGCTTTTGCAGTCCTCGGCTTCGAACAGGAACTGTCCCGGCCCTGCACCATTCCCCTCGGCGAAATAAGCTGCAAGAATCAAAGCAAAAAGCAGTCCCGCCAAGCGATAGGAAAGATTGTTTAGTCCGAATTTCAATTGAGCGTCATCCACCTTTTCGGCCATTCAAATATTCATTAATAATTTTTCCATGTATTGTTAATTGGGACTGATCCAGAACCTGTCTCCTACGCCGGTGTTGAGATACCTGTATCTGTCGACGTACGGAATTGTCTCCGCGTGGCCGTCAAAGAGACCTGCATTATATGATTTCTTGCCGTTGTGCCTAATCCAAATAAGCTTGTCGCTATCCTCGAGAAGCCTCACGCCCTGGCGTTCACCGTAACCGTTGGTGAAATGCCATTTGCTGAAGGAATCCGCGAAGAGAATGAATGAGGCAGGATTCCTCACCTTCATCTCTACTATGGCGCCCCAGCCCCAGCCGTCGGATGTGACCGTCGCCCATTCCTTCCAGTTGTCTGCAGTTGTGCTGTCGTGTTTCCAGCTCTTATCCCAGCAATTCACGTTGAGTCCATAGCCGATCGAGTCACGTGTGTTTATCCGGTATTTTTCATTGTATCCTTTTGGGCATGAATACTCGTGTGGCCCAACGGGTTTGTCAACAACAATTTTTCCCTTTATGTATCCAGTGTCGATATAGTGTTTTACCCATCCGTACCAGGGGCTTCCGCCCTGTGCAGCGAGGGTGAATATTCTGCAGTTATTTTCCGAGGAATACATGGCCATAATAGTTCTAGTCTGCTTTACATTGCTCAGACAGTTGATTGTGTGCGCGTATTCCTTTGCCATCTGAAGCGAAGGAAGAAGTAGCGCGGCGAGAATCGAAATTATGGCTATGACAACTAGTAGTTCAATCAAAGTAAATTTAATTGAACGCGTCAATCTGCGAGCTATGCCACGCGCAACCAACAGCTCGATCAAAATGAACGTTGCTTTGCCTCTCGGGAATTTTAATTTACAAACTCTAAATTCTAAATTTTCATCTTTCATCTTTCGCGTCCTCCTTTGTATCTTTTAAGTCTATTTTCTCTCCCGGGAAAAGAGGTGTCGAGCTTATCATCACCGCACTCAGATACAGCTCCTCGCGCTGAGCCACCAGAATATTGTTCACACCCTCCTCCAAAATTATGTATGGCGTTTTCCCGGGCTTGCAGTCCCAGTGCCAGTTTCCGGAAGGCGTTACGCCGCAAAGCTCAAGCCCGGAACCATTGATCGAAACAAAAAGTGAATCGTGAAGCGGATACGGCTGAGGGCATTTGACGTTGTAGTACAAATAGTATCTTCCTGCGACAGGAATGTCAGGGCTGATCGTGATGCCTTCGTTCGGTTTTCCCGAAAAATTAAGGCAGTCCCGTCTGTCGACAGTCTCGCGCTTGAACTTGTCCGCTCCTTCGCACTCGACAGCACTGTAAAGTTTTTTGAAAGCTGTCTCTGCAAGGACGGCATAAACGGCAACAGGAATTGAATTCCCAGAATCCAGCTTCACGACAAAAGCCCCCGGATTTGTTCCTGGCACCGCCTTGCTTTCGTCTACGGAAACCTTCAGTTGCATCTTCGAATCCGGCTGCAAGACACCGGATTCGGGAGAAACTTTCAACCAGGGAAAGGCGCTGTTCTTCAATATCCTGAACCCCTGCGCGCCGGCCATTTTCCCCGTATTGACTGTCACCGTGTCCTCGCATGCGTCGTCCTGACCTGCTATCGCCTTGAATCTCAGCAAATACTTGTCAAGGCTGGCAGTTCCGGGACGCCAGGGTAGAAATTCATGCTTTCTTCCGGAGGTCAAAGCCCCCATGCACTGGGAACTCGCAGGAAAACCGGGCACTGCAATTCCGGAATTCAATGCCGGGCTTCCCGGCTTCAGGCGAAAATCGCCCGCAAGCGCATCCACAAACATCGGGTCGCCGAAAATCGCGTGTTCTTCCATTGGACGTTTGATGTCGTATCCCCCCCTACCTCCCTCGGGAGTCGCAAAAAGATCGTAGTCGTAGTCGCATTCTGGAGGCACATGCTGATCACTGATCCCGGAGCAGTTCAAGTCGAGAATGTTGTTCCTGCTTCTCCCTAAAAACATCTGCTTGTTTTTGTCACTCCCAAATCCCACCCCAGTAATTCCTCTACCAAAGCTGAAAAATGTGTTGTTGTAGAAATACGTCATTCCTTTCGAAGAGGAGGAGCCGCCGCCGTTTTTAACCGCCGCGCTTGCCGAGCCGCGCCCGTCGCCCAGATTCGTCACAAGATTGTTGAAGATGTAGGAGGGGCCAACAAGATTGGCCGCTGTGCTGATCCCGCACAAGCCGCCTTCAAGTTTGTTCCCATAGAAACGTATGTTCTGCTGTCCGCCGTCAAGCTCGATGCAGTCGTCGTTCGGGTAGGCAAGGAAGTTCCCGTATATGTCGGAATCACATCTGAATCCTCCGTGCGACTTGCCGTTACCATAGCCTTCAACCACGTCATTCCATCTGTGCTCCATGCTCCCGATGAAATCGTTGTATCGCAGGACAATTCCGCCTTTCTCGCCTGCACGGACAAACACAGCATTCGGTCCTGCCGGGTGCCCAAACGCCCAGGAATTAGCGGTGCCCCGGGGATCGTGTATATAGCAGTTCTCCACGACGACCTGTTCACAAAGATCAATATAGACTCCGGCATCCCAGTTTATTGGCTTCTTCCCGTCCTTCTCGTAGTATTTGCCGTCGTCGCCCCTTTCACCGACGCGACCGAAACCTGAAATGTCGCAGTTGCGTATTATTACATGGTGCGAGTTCCTTATCTGTATTCCATGACGTTTCCCACCCTTGATATTCAATCCGTCTATAATGACATAGCTTGCTTTCTCCACCAGTATCGATTCTTCATCCTCATTCCCACCGTCGAGAGCAAAATCTGTCCCTGCGGAATAGCAAACCCATCCGTCTTGTGTTCCAGCCCCATTTGCATCAATGAGCAACGGCTCGTTGCTTGTCAGCACCGCCTTCCTTCCTATCGGGACATCGCTTCTCCATGTCTTAAAAGAACCCTCCGCAATTTGCTCGCCATCCTTTAGGCAACGCACTTCATATTCCGTGTTCTCGTCGAGGAGAAAAAGAGAGGTCCGTGGCGAAGGATTCGTCGAGGTCGAGACAAGTCCGTGCGCGACCAACCATTCCAATGAGCCCTTTTTCCTGTATTGTAGAGCAAGCTCTCCGGGCGCAATTCCGGCATCCTCGACATACACGCTGCAATTCTCAAATGTCGGGACAAGACGAAGCAACGGCGCGGCAAAGGCCGTAATTGAAGTCATCGCAAAAAACAAAAGCGTAAAAACAAATCTCATATTAAATTTCCTTTTTTAAGCAATAGCCAATACCTCGCCCGTGGCGCCTTTTGCGTCCGAACGTTCTATCACATTCAAATATGTCTCCGCGGCTACAGCCAACCTGCTTAGGCCGGAATCAATTTCCCCCCTGCTTTCAAGAAGACAATTTATTCCTCTGAGCATAAAGTCCAGCACAACTGGAGAATATGGATTTATTTCATTTCCCAGCTTGCCCATTTCAACTGCAAATACCGAATCACGCGGATCTGTAAGGTCAATGCTCTTGAAAGCCGAACTCTTGCGTATGGGAATGGAATACTTTCGTTCACCAATGTAGTCCTGAACCTCCTCTGAAAGCATAATTCGTACATATTCCCTAGCAATCGCCAAATTAGTACAAGATTTTCTTACGCAAAGAACATCCGTTGACTGGCTTGTGACATCTTCGCCGCCGGGAATGACGGGCAAAGGAATGGTCTTCCATGATTCGAACTTGCGCATGTTTAAAATGTTTGTCAGCTGTCTGCCGGCGATGAGCATAGCAGCCTTGCCGTCAGTAAATACGCGATCGTATTCGGGTCCGCAATCGGTAAACTCAAGCTCCTTGCCGACCTCTGAAAACAATTCAAGCCCTTTCCGCACCTGTGGCGAATCCACCGCAACACGAACCCCTGTTTTATTTTCTTTGAAAATTCGGCCGCCTGAACGCATCACGAAATTCAGCCAGTAGTAGGGCATTATGTGCCAGTTGATAATCCTGTCCATAGGAAGCCTTTTTCTCAGCTTCCGCAGAATTTCCATGAAATCCTCCCATCTCCATCCGGCTTCAGGCTCTCTGCATCCGGCCTTAGAAAGCACCTTGTGATTGTAGAAGACCACACGGGGAGAAAAACTGAAAGGGATCCCAACAAGCCTGCCCCCAACCATAAACGCCTTAAAAGGCTCCTCAAAAAAAACAGATCTGTCAGGATAGCAATCGTAAAGAATTCCAGACATATCCATATATTCGTTACTGTGCCCCTGAACATGCAAAGTCGGCTTCAGTTCCAGAATGCCTTTTGGAAAGGCGTATGTGAAACGAAGTTCCGGTATTTTCTTCTCCATAATCTTCACAAGACCCTTAAGCCATGGAAAATGCTTCTTATCCCTGAATATTGTTATGTTCTCGTGTAGAATTCTTTTCCTCCAGCCAGCTTGAACAAACGCCCCGCTGCGGTCGCGAACCTCGATGACGCCGTCCGACGCAAGTGTTTCAATTGCCTGCTGGACTTTCACAAACGAAACCCCAAGTTTTTTAGCCATGCATCTCGCGCCGGGCAGTTTCGCCCCTTCTTTGAGCCTACCCTCTTCAATAAGCGTCAGCACATGGTTCCTTACATGTATCGTCTTGCCTTTAATCATGATTTTTTCTGTCTTGTTTTTTTAGGAGCGCAGAAGTCTTTTCAATCCTGCCCAGTTCTTGAGCGACATATGCCGCAAGAAGACGGGCACCAGCCTCCGAAAAGTGGCTACGATCCTTTATACTGCAGAAAAGTTCGACAGACTTGTCCCCGCGTTCGGAAAATATTTTGCCGCTGTACGCGTAAAGATCGATACAAGGCACAGATAATTCTTTCGCCACTGTTTTTATCGCATCTGCATACGGCCTGAGCTCAGAACTCAATTCTCCTGATTTTTCGTACGTGCGGCGGTGTGGTGGCGTTACAAGCACTGGCTCTATGCCTGCCAATTTCGCCTCGTTCACATATGACTTCATAAAATCCAAAAAATCACCTCCTGCATCTGTCGCCTCCGAAAGCTCTTTATCGTGGCTGTCATTGTGCCCGAACTGGATCAGAACAAAATCAGGTTTCTCAGCGAGCACCTTCTCCCAGTGCTTCTCTCCATGAAATGTCTTAGAACTTCTCCCACCTGCCGCATAGTTGGCAACTGCCACATCGTTGCACATGAACTCGGGAAGCATCTGCCCCCAGCCTCGACGGTTGCCGTCCTCCCCGCAGTCTTGGACAGTCGAGTCTCCAACTACAGCAACAACTTTCGATATCGGCTCCAGTCGGACATCGGCAATTCAGACATCGGTCCCCAAATTTTTGTCGTCATAACGCCAACGGCAGATAGCCTCGAGCTTGTCCGCATCGCCAACATTGAAGTTATACGAGAACTTTTCCCATTGCCTAGCAGTATAATCAATATTTTCCCGCTTCAACTCTTTTTTGTCCTTGTATAACTTCAACTGTATGTATCCGCAACGCGGCTCTTGGCTCTTCATATATCCTGACAAAGTAAGCTTTTTCGGGGAATCACCATTTACGTAGTATATCTGCAGAAGCTGTCCGTCGCCCTTGCTCTCACCCTCCACCTTTATGCAAAGACAAGAAGCAATGCCGGGGGGAGGACTTTGATCATCATTTGATACCTTTAAGGATTTCGGGGCAAGAACCCATCCATCGACCGTTCCGTTCACAACTTTCAACTCAGGATTCTTCAGAAAGTTCTCCGCATCCAAAACGGGCTCCGATGAAAAAGACAAAAGCATAACAAACAGACCAAGCAAAGCAAGCCGTCTTAACATTTCAAAACCTCCAATTTCTTTGTTGCCATTATCATATCACACAAATCTGACATAGTCAAGCATCTTCTGACAAATTTTACAATTTTTTTCTGACGTACTCTGCGCTAGAATGGCCAACACATACCGTCATCGAAAAAGGAGAATGGCGATAGACCGAGTTCTCAGGATGCTGTGTTTAGCCCTGCCTTTGGCGTGGAACGTCATTAAAATTTAGATTCTCATCCGCCACCTGCAGACATCGGCGCAATATATGCGGCTCCGGAGGGTTTTTGCGTAGGGTCTATCCCCCCCTTTCGATAGCCAAGATGATGCGGATCAAGCAGGAGTTCGCTCCGTATCACCGCTCTTCCGCTAGTGGCGCGCTCAACGACAGGAATATTGAAGGAGGACCGCATCATTGTGGCACAACAATGATGCAACACGCGGAACACGTGTCGCACTTTTAGCTACTTTCAGTCGGCGCAGCCAGTGAACTCTGTGTAGCCATCGAGTGAAAATGGCTTCGAGGGAACAGCCCAATCTGGTGCCTCATCTAGTTCAGAGAGGAGCTTCTTCTCGCTGAAACAGCGCCCAACAAGCGCTTCTATGTCCTCGATCGCTGTGAAACTTGAACTCTTCGATGGCACCTCCGACTTGCAATTGTCGGGAATATCCGCGATCCTCGCTGACTGGAACACACCATCCACACAGAGGGTGTGGGTGCCTGCGATGTCTAGGTCGCATACAAAACCTCTCCCGTCCTCGACCCGTCGCACAAGCGCATCGAATATCTTCCTGCGCATGTCGGGGTCGCTTCCATCATATTCCTCGGTCCTGCCATCAGTATACTCTATATGGATGCTCTTCTCGAAATACCAGCGCATCGTTCCATTTTCCCCTTTGATATCGATTACCGGATGGATGGTTTCGGCACAGGCATGGGTCAGGCAGAAATTGATGGTCACCTCGTCTTCCCCCTTTATCCTGATGAAGGCGGTATCGGCACTTTCAATTCTGTTCGCACGGTAAAGTTCGGCATGCACGCCGAGAGGCGCGATTGACCTGTAGGTCTCTTTCCCTGCTAGAAAAAGCATCATGTTAAGATTGTGCGCGTTTGCATTGCTAAAGGGACTGTCAAGAACCCAGATATCCCCGATTTTTAGACGCCCGCTCCATCGGTTTCTGGAATAATAGTTCTTGTCCCTCGGCCAGAGAGCCATGCAAGAAAGTGAATTGATCCTACCAAGTTTCCCGTCCCGCATCAGCTTCTTAATGGATATCACATAGTCCGTGTATATATGCTGGTACCCCACCGCAACGAATCGCTTGGTCTCTGCTGATACTTTCTTCATCAATGCGACTTCCTGGACGGTTGCCGCAAGTGGCTTCTCGACAAACACATTACAGCCAGCACGCAGCGCATCGACAGTCATCGGGCAGTGTAGGTGTATTCCTGTCGGGATGAAGCAAATGTCGCATCCTGCCCCGTGTCTTTCGAGCATCGTCCTGTAGTCGCTGTAGATTTCACACCCCAAGTCGCGTAGTCTCGCGCACTTGTTAGCCTCCTCCTCGGGGTTGATCACTGTTGCAGCGATAAGCTTCGATCGGCCCGCCTCCTGCTCTCGCATAAGATCATTGTAGTGAGTCTCGCCAAAGCCCGACACTCCTATCAAACAAGTTTTCATTTTTTCAACGGCTCCTTTTTCTCCTTGACCATCAAAAACCCAAACTGATGGGAATTTTTGCTTTAATAATTAGCAAGAATAGCCTAACGAGATGTAAAATCAAGGTGGGTATATCTGCGAAAATCGCTTGTCGCTGAGGTTGTCACATTGTTTACAATTTCTGGGTAGGATTCCGATCCTGAAAAGTATCGGGCTGCCTGACGCACTGCCTCTATCTCATTCGAATCGAGGAAGACTCTGATAGCTCCCTGTCTTCTACCTTTTTACTTTTTTATCCGTAGCATCCCTAGAGCCAAAATGTACAAGGGTTCCCTACCCTAAACGATATGCCACGGAGACAAAAGCCACCTATAGGTCGCGCCAGGACGATGTTTCGCTTCCGAAAATTGTCCTGGACTCCTCCGGTCCGTCGGAGCATGCCGGATAGGAATATAGCTTGTTCGAGGACAGATTGCCCCTGTCCTCCCAAGCTTTGAGCACGGGGTCGAGGAAGGCCCAGGAAAGCTGTATGCAGTCCTTCCTGATGAACAGCGTGGAGTCGCCTTGCATCGTGTCCAGAAGGAGCCTCTCGTATGCCTCCGCCACTGGTGCGCCGAGGTCTCGGTATTTGAAATCCATGTCCACCTCGCCCATGCAGAACTTCGAGCCCGGTTTCTTCGCGTTTATCTTCAGCGAAAATCCCTCGTCCGGCTGTATCGTCAATATCAGTTCGTTCCTGGCTATCTCGCCAGCACCGAAAAAACCGAATATCGAATGGGGAATCTGCTTGAATCTTATCGCCACCTCGCTTATCCTCCTAGACAGCCTCTTCCCGGAACGCATGTGGAAGTGAACCCCGTTCCAGCGCCAGTTGTCTATGTGGAACTTACCCGCCACATAGGTCTCGGTGATCGAGTCCTTCGGAACCCCCGCCTCGTCGCGATAGGCCAGAAGCGGCTTCCCGTTCGCAGAGCCGGACGAATATTGTCCGCGGACCATCAGTCTCGACAGCTCGGACGGATCGGCGGGAAAAGGCCTCAGCGAATTCAGCAGCTTCGCCTTCTCGTCCCTTATGCGCTCCGACTCGAAAGAGGACGGCGGCTCCATCGCCACCAGCGAGAGCAGCTGCAGAATGTGGTTCTGGAACATATCCCTCAGAAGCCCCGTCTTGTCGAAATATCCGGCCCTGTGCTCGACCCCGATGGACTCCGCGACCGATATCTGCACGCTGTCAATGTATCTGTTGTTCCAGACTGGTTCAAATACGGCGTTGGCAAACCTCATCATGAGGATGTTCTGGACCGTATCCTTGCCCAAGTAGTGGTCTATCCTGTATATCTGCCTCTCCTTCAGCGTCGCGGAAAGACGGCGCTCGAGATCGGCCGCGCTGGCGCTGTCCCTGCCGAAAGGCTTCTCTATCACGACCCTGCGCCACGGAATCCCGTCGTAGTCCTCCTGCACCAGTCCATTCTCGCCAAGCATCTGGAGAACCTGCTCGAAGACCGACGGCGGAGTCGAGAAGTAGAATAGCCTCCCGGACACGTCCGATGATTTCTCGAATACGGACAGCTCCTGCTCTATCCTCGCGTAGGTGGCCTTGTCCGAATAGTCCCCGCTCACATATTTCATGCTCGAGAAGAACAGGTCGGAAAGTTTCTTCGGCGCCGATATGCCGGCGGATGAGAGCGCCTCGCGCATCTTGGAGCGGAATTCCTCGTCCGACATCGCGCTGCGCGCACAGCCCAAAACCATGAAGCTCTCCGGCATCAGGTCGCGCTCGAAAAGCCTGAAAAGAGCGGGGATCAGCTTTCTCGCGGCGAGATCCCCGGACGCCCCGAATATCACGATGGAGCAGGGACCGGGCGCGGTTTCCGCGCATATTGGAGAAACATTCTTCATTACCATCACCTTTTTTTCCTCAAATATTGCGGGGTCTCGCGAAATTGCAAGGTTTTTGCACTTTTGTCCACGGCGTTATGTCGCCAATTCCCCGGGACATGCTAGATTACTGGAGCCAATCGTCTCTGGCAACAACAAGGGTTTTCAAGATGCCTTTCATATCCATGCTCGCTAGTGATCCAGAGGGGTATTTTCTCTGGGTGTTCCTTGTCATATTCTCGGTCTGTGTCCACGAATTCTTCCATGCTGTCGCCGCGCTCTGGCAAGGCGACAGGACTGCGGCGGAGAGGGGACATCTGACTCTCAACCCTCTTGTGCAGATGGGTGTCATGCCCATCGTTCTGCTTCTGATAATGGGAATATCCTTCGGAGCCACCCCTGTCAATCCGGCCAGGATGCGAAACAGATACAGCGACGCGCTGGTCAGCTTCGCCGGCCCCTTCTCGAATATCCTCCTCTTCCTCCTCTTCTGCCTGGTCATAGCCGCGCTCCGCGAGACCGGAAGGCTCTCGAACGGGGTGGTGATAGTATGCGGCACCGGCGCAGTCCTCAATTTCGTCCTCTTCGTATTCAACATGCTTCCGGTCCCTCCTCTCGACGGCTTCAGCGTCGCGTCGCATTTCTTCCCGTCGCTCGCCAACCGCGATTCGGAATTCAAGAACGCGGCATTCTTCATTGTTTTTCTCGTCGCATTCTTCTCTTTCGGAAGGCTATCCAATGTCGGAGCGGATGTCGCCAGTTTCACCATTGACTTCATGAGGAGGTTGATCTGAGAATGACGGAACAGGCGCCTAAAATATGGAAAGTCTCCGAACTCAACTCCGAGGTGAAGGCCTTCATCGAGGCCAATTTCGCCTACAGCCTCTGGCTCGAGGGCGAAATCTCCGGACTGACCATCCACAGTTCCGGACATGTCTATTTCAACCTCAAGGACAGGAACTCCCAGATAAGGGCAACATTCTTCAACGGCGCGGCCGAGGCCAGAAGGCTCCGCCTCCAGCAGGGCGGCATGATCGAGGCTCTCGGCAGAATATCCGTCTATCAGCCCCGCGGCGAATACCAGTTCAACGCGGTCAAGATCAGGCCGAAAGGCGTGGGCGACCTCCACCTCAAATTCGAGGAGCTCAAGGCAAAACTCCAGAAGGAGGGGCTCTTCGAGCAGTCCCGCAAGAAGCCTATCCCCGTCCTGCCGCTGCGCATAGGCGTGGTCACATCCCCCGACGGCGCGGCGATAAGGGATTTCCTCGAAGTCATCAACCATAGGTTCCCGAATCTCCACATACGCATATATCCCGCCGCAGTGCAGGGCGCAGGCGCGGAAGTCCAGATCGCCGATGGAATACGCTTCTTCAACGAAAGCAAATTCCCCGACGTCATTGTGATCACGCGCGGAGGAGGAAGCATCGAGGACCTATGGGCGTTCAACGAGGAAATCCTGGCCAGAACCATCGCGGACAGCGCGATCCCGGTGATCAGCGCCGTCGGACACGAGGTGGATTTCACCATAGCCGACTTCGTCGCCGACATGAGAGCGCCAACCCCGACCGCCGCCGCCGAAGCGGTCATCGCGCGCGAAGACGAATTCATGGCCACCATCTCCGATTTCAAACGCCGCTCCGAAATGGCTCTCAGACTGAATCTGGAAAAACGCCGCTCCACCTTGTCCGAACTCAAGACAAGCAGGATATTCTCCGACCCGCTCTCCATAATCCGCGACAAGCAGCAGACTCTGGACGATCTGGCCGGCAGACTGGCCGACAGCATCCAAGACGCCCTCTCGGCTAGAAAAAACTCCCTCGATATCCTCTCCGCGAAAATCGCAACCCTCAGTCCATTCAACGTCCTCGAAAGAGGATACTCCATACTTCAGAGAAAGGCCGACGGCGCGGTCGTCGGCGACAGCGGCGACGTGTCTCCCGGAGACAAGCTCCTTGCGATTCTCGCAAAAGGCAGGCTCGACCTGACAGTCTCGGGAAAGAATGACCTTCAGGCCGGCGGCCCACCGTCCGAATCGATTGTTGGAGAAGGATTCCGGGAGAAAAATCATCCCGCCATTTGACTTAGCAGGCCAGCATGTATATTCTCCTCAGTCATAAAAATCTCCGTCATAAAAATCAAAACTCCTATCAGTCTATGGCGAAAACGCGACAAATCATCAATGACATAGGCTTGGCCTCCATAAGCATGATTATTGCGGGGCTATTTCTGCTATTTTGCATATATCCGTATTCGCAGGAGCGACCATATTCCATTCCGATCTTCGCCTTTGCTCTAATAATCGCAGGCGGGTTGATCGGATTAATAAAATCGAAGATTACTTCTTTCGTCAAAAATATGGGCTGTTTATCTTTGCTTTTCTTCTCAATAGGCTTGTTTTTTTTGCTTTGCTGGATTGGCGGTCCTGCGGATCCTTCTTCTACCACCCAAAACACAGAGGGTGAGGCAGGCGTAATCGTTATTGGTATATCCTTGGTTATTAGCGCATTTGTTATTGCTTTTATACAGGAAAACAAAAGGGCTTCAGCTCTTAAAAAAGAGGAATATGCCAAACATAAAAGAAATGCTCTTGAAAATTATTATCGCTGCTGGAAATGCAAGAAGGATGCGTCAGCCTATGCAAAGACAATATCCTTCTCAATTGTCGCTGGCAATGTCCCATTTGGCCGATGCTCGAAATGCGGGAAGCTCTGGTGTAGAGATTGCATAAAGGACGAACTTGTAATAAAATGTCCAGATTGCGGCGGCGAATTGATGTCTAGAATTTAGATTAAACCTATGAGTTTCGGGGCCCCTGCGGGGGGCTGGCATCCCTTTGTGGAACACCTATGCCATGGCGGTGTCAGGGCTTGTAAGCGGTACCATGACAGGTGTTTGCAATATATATTATTCTTTCTAAGCTCTGGCAACACACTAGAGGGGACAGAGGTTTGCCCCGAAAAGATCGGCCTATCGGTAAATTTTTCTATCTATAAACATAAATTTAGGTTAATAATATAATTTCAGATACTTGGCATACTTTTTCCAGGGCAACTAGGCGACGCCGCATCAAAAATGTCTTTCCCAGGCACAACTAGAATCAATCTCTCTTCGGAAGGGGAAGTTCTTCCATATATGGAGTTCCACCCTTCCGGGGCTGGAGCGATCCTGCCTGCGGTGATGGTCTTTCCAGGCGGGGCGTATTCGCACAGGGCCGACCACGAGGGCGCATGCGTGGCGGAGGAATTCAACAAAAGGGGATTCCACTCCTTCGTAGTCCATTACAGAGTCGCTCCGGACAGATATCCGGCGCCATTTCTCGATGCGGTCGCCGCTGTCCGACATGTCAGGAACAATGCGGATGAATACGGAGTCCGTAGGGACGGAATTGCCGTATGCGGATTTTCCGCTGGCGGCCATCTTGCGGCCTCGCTCGGAATCTTCAAGGGGGACGATGATGCCGGGATTCCGGGGAAATTGCTCGAATCGTCACGGCCTGACGCGATGATACTCTGCTATCCGGTCATTTCGTTCGAGAAATACACCCACGAGGGCTCCGTGAGGAACCTTCTTGGAGAATGCGTCACTCCGCAGGCCCGGCGGAAATTCTCCTGGTTCAGGCACGTTGAAAAAAAGACTCCGCCGGCTTTTCTGTGGCATACGTCAGACGACTCCGCCGTGCCGGTCCAGAACAGCCTGCTCCTGGCAAACGCCCTCCGCAGGAATTCGATCCCATTCGAGCTCCATGTCTTCCCCAGTGGCCCTCACGGTCTCGGCCTTGCAAAACAGAATCCGCGAATTTCGCAATGGACCGAACTCGCCTCGGGATGGCTCGGAGAACTATTGCAGCGAAAAGGAAAATAAAAAACGCGTCCCGGCCACGCCTCATCTCCACAACGACTTGATTTTTGCGCGTGCGCTCTGGATGCTCTGTCCACTGCTTCTCGCGGAGGCGAGGACTTGCTCCCCATCTCCTCGCTTGGTGAAAATCGCGCGCCCCGGCGACACATGCAGATTCCACCTGTCGCTGAATATCTCCGCCAGAGTCTTAGAGCTCGACAGCCTCGACGGCACGCCGCTGCAGGATCGCTTCGCCGAGGGGACCATCCTCACCGCGCTGGAGTGGGGCCCGAGAGCGGTGGCCGATGGACAGGACCTCGAGGCCCGCGCCCAGGTGCAGTGGGCCTCGGTGGTGGCGCTCAACGGCTGGGTGCAGATCGGCGCCGGCGCGGCGTTCCCCGTGCATATGATCGAGCACGTGCTCTCCGCGCATCACGACGTCGCGCACGGGGCAGGGCTGGCGGTGGTCAACCCGGCG
>CAZGJP010000037.1:0-14512 GCA_964526605.1 uncultured Lentisphaera sp. | reverse complement strand
GCCGCAGCTGTGGCAGAGCTCGGGGAAGACAAGAGTCCTGCTTCCGAGCGAGGCTATCGCGTTGAACTGGCAGAACTGGGCGCATCGCCCGCAGTTGTCGCATTTGCCCTTGTCTATCTCCGGGATGGGAACGAACACGTCTCTCGTCTCTTCCTCCTCTATTCCGACGAACAAATGGCAGTTCGGCTCCTCGACATCGCAGTCGAGAAGAATCGCGGGGACCTCGGCGCTCAGAGACAATGCCACCGACAGCGTCGTCTTGCCAGTCCCTCCCTTTCCGCTCGCGACAGCTATCTTCAACGCCGTCTCCCCCTTCTGTCCGCATCCCTCCGGTCGAGTCCTTCCTGCCAACCGTTTTTCGTGCCTTCGATGCGGTCGAAGAGCTCCGTGTAGGGCTTGACATCTAGCAATGGCGTCCCGTCGAGAATGTCGGCTCCTGAGAATCTCAGGACATTTCCCTCCCTCCCGATGAGCTTCACTATGCTGAATCCGATGTGGTTCGGGCGGCATGGTGCGCGGGTGGAGAATATCCCCCTCTCGACATCCTGCAGGAAAGGCTTCACGAGAAGCTTCTCCGACTCCTCCCTGTGGAAGACATACAGAAGGTAGATGTGGGAGAAATCCTTAACGTCCCTGAGCCCTTCGGCGTATTCGGAGAAAATCTCCGCCCTTCCTTCGAAGTCGCCCGCGAAGCAAGGCTGTATCGGGGTCTTGCCCTTGTCAACGTGCGGCGTCCTTATCACGCCTATCGGCTTGATGGCGAACTCGTCCATGGGTCACTCCTTTGTTCAAGATACAGGATACAAGATATTGACAGTAAATTTTTGCGGAGCAAAATTGACTACCAGTGTCCCTCGACATCGGCCGATTCCGCTTCCTTGAGCTCCCCATTCCTGAAGGCTGTCAAAGCATCCTTCACCGTACGAAATTCGCAGTTGAAGACCTTGACGCCCGCAGCGCCAAGCGCCCTGAAGTCCTTCGGCCCGCAGTGTCCGGAGACGACGGCTCCGGCACCGGCCTTGACGACATTCTGCGCGGCCTGTATCCCGGCGCCCTGGGCGGCATTCAGATTCTGCGAATTGTCAACCACCTCGAACGAATCTGCAGCATCGTCATATATTATGAATTTGCGACATCTCCCGAATCTCGAATCGAAGGGGGCGTCCAAGGACGCAATGGAATCCCCCGATGAGCTGAAAGCTATCTTCATTTCGCTTCCTTTTCAAGCTCTTTGATCCGTTTCTTCACCTCGTCGAGCTCCTCCTCGATCCCCTTGGCGTAGTTTTCGAGGTAGTTCATCTCGTCCTTCGCGCTAGGAGCCTGCTGCGGATAGGGCACAGCCGGCGCATATCCCCAGCCACCCCTCATCCATCCAGGCATTCCCGTGGCGTAGAACATGTTGCGTCTTCCGCGTCCTCCGCCGCGACAGAACATACCTCTCCCCATTCCTGCTCCAAATCCAGCTCCTGGATTCATGAACCCAGGCATTCCGAAGCCGGCGCAGTAGCCCGCGCCTCTTCCCGTTTTTGCTCCCATTCCCATGGGGCCCGTTCCATCTCCTCTTGGCATCTTGCACCTCCCCTTTTTTTTCGTTCACCGTTAACCGTTCAGCGTTTCTCCGTATCACCGTTTCCAAAAGCCGCTCAACCCTTCCGCGTCATCGCCGTCCCGCACGAAGGACATTTAACCGCATTGCAAGGTTCCCCGCGTTGATGGGGGGCGGTCCTGCCGCATTTCGGACACACGCATTCCCCTCCCGGCCCGGCCGAGAACGGACCTCCCATGCGTCCACCTCCGCCAGCACGGGCTCCAAATCCTCCACGCCCGCCAGTTCCTCTCCCACCACCGGCTCCCGCCGGACCCGTTCCATCTCCCCTAGGCATATTGCTTCTCCTTTTTTAATGAACATATGTTCATAATCTAAAATTGCAAGCCCGGAAATAAAAAAAAATGTTTTTTTCGGCCGGGCCGCGGAATCCATGGAATCTCCCGCCTCGGGGGAAACTTTCAGAACCTGAACGACGATCCCGAAGCGCATGGCCGGTATACGTTGCGATTTTCGCCGAAGAGAATGCACTTCGCGGGCTCACCAGTGCAGTGGCATGGCGCCAGGACTTCCAAGGAGCAAGACTTGAATCTGGCGGAGGTGAAGGCGATTCTCCTTTCGTCCGCGTTAACAAGATGCGTTCCGCCGACGAAGGCGCGAATCCTGTCCTTCGGGAACAGTCTCCGCGCCTGCTCAATCGTGTTGACCGGGCCCGAGTGGCAGCATCCGGCGAGGACGAGAATTCCTTTTTCTGTCCGTATGAAAAGCGAGAGGTCGTCCAGGACGATATCCGGTCTCTTCCCTTCCGAGTCGAGGAAGAACTTGCTCTCCGGAGTCTCCTCCTTTTGCATTCTGGCGACTTCTCCGCTGGTCCGGATCCCGTCGGCGACCTCCTGCGAATTTCGCAAAGAGATCTTCTCTCCCGGAAACTCCATCAGAAGTCTTCTGTCATCCTCCGAGATGCCGATGTAGGCGAGACCGTCTGGACGCAGGCTGTATTTCGGTTCGAGAGCGGCCGGATGAAAGAAGATGTTCGCGTCCTCCTTTAGGAATGGAAGCGCATCCTTGATCCCACCCGTGTGGTCGTAATGCCCGTGGCTGAGCACGAGCGCGTCAATTGATTTCCGAGGTATCCGCAGCTTCGATGCGTTTTGTGCGAAGACATTTCCCGCCCCCGTGTCGAAGAGAATCCTGTTTTTGCCGGCCTCGATGAGAAATGACAGGCCATGCTCTCCAAGCAACTCTCCTGATGCCGTGTTCTCGACTATGCATGTGATGGATATCTTCATTTTGTCAGCCTCAGATAGAATCTGGACAGCAGAGCTGGAAGTTCCTCCATTCCGTTTATTATCACGGATCTTTTATTGGGGAACATGAGGTCGAGATCCTCGGCGGAATTCTCCTCGGTGGATATGCAGAAGCTGTCAATGCCCAGCGCGGAGTTCTCCTCGTTCGCCTTGCGCACGTCGAACTGGGCGTATCTGTTCCCGTGGTCGTATTCGCTGTCCATAGGTTTGCCGTCGGTGATCAGAATGAGGATTTTCTTCCTCGACGTGGTCGCCGAGAGCTTCCTCCCGGCGTGGCGCAGTGCGACGCCGATCCTGGTGGAGGATCGCGGACTCGCGTTGAAGACGGCGCTCTGGCTTCCCATGTCCCATCCGGAATCGAAGTCCTTGAGGACGAAGAACTCGGCGTTCCGCCTGCCACTTCCGCTGAATCCGAAAATGCCAAACTTGTCTCCGGTCTGGGACAGTCCTTCTCCGAGTATGTATGCAGAAATCCTTTCGATTTCTATCACAGATCCTCCATGCCCGGTCGCGTCGGATGTCGAGCCGCTAATGTCCATGAGCAGTGCCACGCATACGTCTCTCCTTCTGATCCTGGGTTTTTCATAGAACTTGACGCCGGGACATATCCTCGCCTTGCGCAGTGATATGAAGTCCATGAGCTGGTCTATGTTTATGTCGTCTCCCTCCGGCAATCCCTTCTCCTTCCTGGCCAGATCCGGCTTGAGTGTCTCGAAGAATCTTCTCACCCGGTCCGCCAACCTGAGGTGCTCGGGGGATATTCTCAACTCCCCTCCGGACGGAACGCTCCTCTCCCTCAGAAGGCACCACTTCTCGAAGTAGTCCCCTCCGCCCTGGTTCCATTCGTCGTATAGGAATCCGGCCTCGATCCCGCCATCGTCCTCCTTCCTCTTCCGCTTCTCCCCGTCTCGGATCTCTCCGCCGCCGCCATTGCGCGTGCCGCCGCCGTCCTTCATCCCGTCTCCGTTCCGCGTAGCCGGACTTCCCAGGTCGAGCGCCACTGACGACAGTGGCGCATTGGATATCGTGCCGTGGAACATGAAATCGGGGAAGAAGCTTAGAGGAGCCGGACGGTTTGCGAAGATGGAGCCAAGGGACTGTGTTCTGGCGTCGCCGGACGCGAAATCGGCGATTTCCCTCAATGTGTCGTCGAACGACTCAGCCCTGTCCAGCACGTTTTCAGCGATCTCTCCGACTACAGATGCTCCAGCGCCCCCCCTTGCGGATTTCGCGGATGACGACCTGGCCTTCACGAGATCGGAAAGCAGGCTGCAGGCCGGATTGCCCTTGGATTCCCGCGTCAACGCCTCGGCGAGCGCTCCGGAAATCCCTGGAAAGCGGTCCATCATGAGCCGGAGCACTCGCGCAGTCTCAAGGAAGATGAAGCAATTGTTGACGAGTTCCTTGTTCCCGGTGACTCTCGCGGAGATGTGTTCGAGGCTGTCGGCCGACCCGGGAAGGCCGTGCACAGTGCTGAAGCTCCTGAAGAGCAGGGATGACGCCGATACTGCCGAGAGCAGGCGGTAGAGATCGTTGTTCTTCCCGCGCGAGTTGAAAAGCGCCACCTTCTCCGGGAGATAAATGGTAGATGCCATGCAGACCACCGAGCTTCCGCTCGCGATGATCTCGTCGGAGTCGAGCTTCGAGATGCCGTCAATGCCGACCGGCATGTCCGCGATGGCCGACGCATATAGCTTCAATCTGGCGGATGTCTCCGCCAGCCTGGACTCCTTCGATATCATCCTGACGTAGAAGTTGGACGTCTTGGTCTTGAGCCCGATGAATTCGAGGGCCCTCTCCGGGTTCCTTCCATGCAAGACAAGCGCGGACTCCACGAAGGAGTCCATTTCGACGAAGGAAAGCCGCTTCCTCAATTTCGAGAACGACGATATGAAGCCGAATGCGAGCTCATGGCCATGGTCGAGGAGGAATCTCGCCTTGGCGATGACGTAGGAGAGCTCCTCCGGACTGTCGCCGAAGGCGCCCTGCCCCCAAAGCTCGAAGTATCTCATGCCGAGATGGAGTTTGTGGCTGGCGAGTTCCGCGCCAAGCGAGCTCCAGTCCCCGAAGAGGCGCGGGATGCGCAGTATCCACGCGTTCTCGCCGTTCAATCCGAGCAGGAAATTCTTGAGGACATGGTCGTATAGCGCGCCTTCGTTCTGGCGCTTCAGCATCCTGAAGAATATCTCCGTGGAGTCCGGATTGCCATCGCCTATCAGGCCGGAAGACAAGAGATCGTCGATCGCATTCCTGAATATCTCCCTGTAACCCCATGTCACCTTCGACAGGTCGAATCCGCGATAAATCCTATTCGTTTTTCCTTCCTGAGCCTTCATTGAAGAAAAGTCCTATCACGTCGAGCATGGACTGGATCATGTTGCCGTCATCGCTTAGCGACTGCGCGACTGCAATGCGGCATGCCTCCGCCGGGACGACTCCGGCCTTGATGAGACGGGCTGCGTATACGAGAAGCCGGCTCGACACCCCTTCCGAGAGCCCATAGCCCTTGAGATTGCGCAGTTTCGCCCCCATCTGGGCGAGCATGCCGGAAGTCTTCCCGTCAAGCCCCGATTCGCTCGATATGATGCGTGTCTCGACGTCGAGCGGCGGATTGTCGAAAAGCAGCGAGAGAAAGCGTTGGCGGGTGCTCTGCTTGAGCTCCTTCATCACATTCTGGTATCCCGGATTGTATGACATCACCATCATGAAGGAGTCGTGCGCCCGCAGAACCTCCCGGGTCTTGTCAATGTAGAGCAGCCGCCTGTCGTCGGTCAGAGAGTGGATTATCACCGTCGTATCGTTGCGCGCCTCGACGATCTCGTCGAGGTAGCAGATCCCGCCGTGGCGGACGGCGAGGGTCATCGGGCCGTCCTGCCAGACGGTTTCATCGCCTTTGAATATGTATCTTCCGACGAGGTCGCCTGCGCTGAGGTCCTCGTGGCAGGACACGGTTATCAGAGGCAGTCCCAGCTTCCAGGCCATGTGCTCCACGAAACGTGTCTTCCCGCATCCGGTGGGACCCTTCAGTATGACTGGGATTCTCTCCTTGAATGCGTGCTCGAAGAGTTTCTCCTCGTTGGAATGGGCTATGTAGTTCGGTTTGAATCCGAGCTTGAACTGGCTGCAGACATCGCCGCCTTGCTCGTATTCCGGCCCCGACGCGGCATTCATAGCAGCCTCTTGGCTCCGGAATACGCCTCCTCGACCTTCAACGCGGCGGCGGCATGCCCCGGATGTTTCGGAGGATTGCACTTCTTCATCGCGTCAAAAAGAGGTCCCTCCGTGTGGTATTCCAGCGACCCCTTGAGCTGATAGGCCTTGCCTTCCTCGGTGATGAAGAGGATGGCCCCCTTCCTCCCGCCCTTGATGACGTTGCTGCGGGTCTTGTCGAAATAGTTGTCGGCCACGATCACGGTGTCGCCGCCATAAAGCGCCACGCAGGTCGCGTATATGGAGTTTGGAACTCCGGCCGAGTCGGTTGTCGTGAACACCAGAGGGCCTTTCCTCTTGTCCCATTCCTTGAGCAAGTCTTGTGGAATCGCAGGCATTGCCGTTGTCTCCTTTTTTAGTTTTTTCGCAGTGGCCGCCGTCAATGAAGCGAACATATGCTCGATTCGGGAAAATTCAAGCCCGGAAGAGGGAAGCCACCTGTCTGGAATGGAAGGAGAGCCGGATGGCGAGCCGTTTGGCCGCATTTGGCCGATCCGTCAGGCCTGTCTGCCGCCTCTCCATCCGCCCCGGCCGCCTCCGCGGGCGCCTTGGGGGCTTGCGGGGAGGGACTTCACCGCCCCTCCTTCGATTTTGAGAGCCTTTCCGTTGACGAGAGAGTCGGCGATTTTCTTCCTTGCGGTCTCTATGATTCTGGAGAAGGTCGGGCGCGATATTCCCATCCTCTTTGCGGCGTCCTCCTGATACAATCCCTCGAAGTCGGCGAGTCTCAGCGCCTCGAACTCGTCAAGGGTGAGCGTTGACTCCTCCAGGAAGCGCATCGGGATTCCCGCCGGTTTGAAGTAAGTCGCCCCGGGATTCCCCCTCACTATCCTCTTGCAGAATGGTCTTGGCATTGGAAATCCTATCCTTGATGCTCCGCCGCAACGCCCGGCGTCCGGCGTTTTCCTCGTCAGCCCTTACTGTCCCAGCAGTATGTGCAGAGCTTGTCCTTCGGGAGGCCTATGGCCTTCACGAGATCGTCCAGTCGCTGATATCTCAGCGACGTCAATCCGAGTTCCTTGCGAATTATCTCGACCATGGCCTCATGGCATTTCGAGCACGGATCCGAATATTTGTCCAGATCCTTGAAATCCTCTCCCTCGATGCTTTTTATCGCCCGTCGTCCGGCGAGATCCATAAGGGATCGGGAGCGGGAGAAGTTCAGGAACCTGCATCCATGCAGCAGAGGCGGGCATGCCGGCCTCATGTGGACTTCCTTCGCTCCGGCCTCGTAGAGGCGCTTTATCGTGTCCCTGAGCTGGGTCCCTCTCACGATCGAGTCCTCGCAGAAGAGAATCTTCTTGCCCGCTATTATTTCCTTTATCGGGATGAGTTTCATCTTGGCGACGAGATCGCGGACGGCCTGGTTCTGCGGCATGAAGCTGCGGGGCCATGTGGGAGTGTATTTCACGAAGGGGCGCTCATGCGGGATTTTGGCCTCGTTGGCGTAGCCTATCGCGTGCCCGCTGCCGGAGTCGGGAATCCCCGCGACCATGTCGGGCTTCACATCGTCCCTCTTCGCCAGAGCCGCGCCGCAGCGGTATCTGCACTGCTCCACGTTGATTCCCTCGTACGTGGAGGACGGATATCCGTAGTAGACCCAGAGGAAGGAGCATATCCTCAGGTTGCCATCGGCGCCGGCGATCTGCTCGATCCCGTCGCAACTGATTCTGACTATCTCGCCCGGCCCCAGATCGCGGACATGCTTGTAGTCGAGGTTGGGGAAGGCGCATGTCTCCATGGTTGCCGCCCGGGCCCCATGCTTCGAGCCGACGATGACTGGAGTTCTGCCGTGCCAGTCCCTGGCTGCATATATCGAATCCTCCGTAAGTATCAGCATCGAGACGGAGCCATCCACGGATTTCTGCGCCTTGCGTATTCCGTCCGCGAAGCTGGACTCCTGGCATATCATGGTTGCAATCAGCTCGGTGGGATTCACCTCTCCATTGCTCATCTCGGAGAAATGCGTGGATCGGTTCCTGAAGGCCTCCTTCTTCAGCGCCTCGATGTTTTTTATCACGCCGACCGTCACTATGGCGAAATCGCCCAGATGCGAGGCGATGATGAGCGGCTGGTCCTCGTTGTCGCTTATCACTCCGATCCCGGCCCTGCCCCTCATCCTTCCCAGATCCGGCTCGAACTTGGATCTGAACTGGGCATTGGTGATGTCGTGGATGGATCTGGTGAAGTCCTTCCCGTCGTGGACAGCCAGTCCGCCGCGCATCGTCCCCAGATGCGAATGATAGTCGGTTCCGTAGAAGAGATCGCAGACGCAGTCGTCCTTTGAGACGACGCCGAAGAAACCACCCATTGAGCACCCCGCTATGTTGAAATTCTATTCCTGCGCCTTTTCCGGCTTGTCTTCCGGCCGGGCTTCCTGGGCGGGGCCTCCATCGGGCTTCAACTCGATGCTTTCGCTCTCCGGAGCCGCCTTGCCGCCCCGTCTGGAACCGCCGCCTTTTCTGCCTCCTTGAAAATTCATCTTCGGCTGAAGTTCGATGAGGCGATCCAAGGCCTCCGCCTTGATTTTCGCCGTGATCTGGACTTCGCTCTCCTCCGATTTCGCGCTCAGGCTCGAGCATATCTCGTCCTTCAGTATCTTCGCCGCCTCGCTGTTCTGCGTCTGGGGGATGTCGATTCGGCGCAGATAGACGGAGAGGCCGTTGAGGATCTGCTCCGTGGCCTTGGCTATCTCTTCGTCGAGCATGAAAAGCCTGAACTTCACGTCCATGGATTCCTCCATGTCGAGCGACATCTCTCCGGCGACGATGTTCCTAAGTATTTGGTTCTCGTGCGCCTCCTCCGGCATTTCCAGCATGCTTATCTTGACCATGCTGCCGTCGGAGAAGTCCTTCTTCAGCGTTTCCGCCTTCTGCGAGGCCAGGGCGGCCCCTCTCCCCGACTTCACGGCAAGAAACTCCTCGACGCGCGGAGGCTGCCCCACGGCCACGGTCTTCTCGTCGATTATCACGCCTAGGTTCATCTGCCCCGGCTTCTTCTGGTCCGGGACCATGACGGCGAAAAGCGCCTCGCCCTTTTCAACGACGTCGTTGTTCTGGCTCGATGAGAAGAGCTGCTTTATCCTTTCGATGTCGAAGTCGCCCTCGAGCAGTATCAACCCGTCGTCCTGTCCCTTGCCCATGACCCAGGCGCTGTCTATCTCGTCGAAGGTCATCCCGCTCATGAGGGAGAAGATCGCGAACGCCATGTCCATCTCGGCCTTGTTCTTCTCGCGAATCTTGGCGTAGAACTTGTTCCCCCTCATCTTCGCGACATCCAACCTCCCCACGAACTTTGTCCCTGCGGGAATGTTCTCGACCACATCCAGGGCGGAGAGGGAAACGGCGAGCAGACACGCGGCGGACAGAACGATGGTCTTCTTCATGAAGCCTCCATTGTTTTTGGGAAATAGCATATCCGGATGAACTTAAACTCAAATCCGAAATATTCAAACGGCTCTCTGCTTGAAAAGGAATCCGCCGGGGCTATTTTGCGCTCTCCATACAACGAGCCGATTGGAGACCAAATGGCTATCTCTGGCAAAATAAAGCCCGGCATGGTTCTCGGAATCGCGGGAATGCTGATATCCTCGGCGGGCGCCTTGGCCGGGCCATCCACCCTCCAGAAATGCCTCTTCCTCTCTGGCGCATGCCTCCTGATAAGCACCTCCGTGATCGAAAGGCATAGGCTATACATCTGGCTGCAGGCGATCGTCATAGCCGGGACTCTCGCCGCCTTCATGCCAGCCGGACAGTGGGCCAAGGCTGCCGTCCCTCTCTGCGGCGGGGCGATATTCGCAATCGCGTCCTTGCCGATTCTGCGCCGCAACCCCAACGAGATCCTTGGTGCGGCCGGAGTTCTCGCCCTAAGCGCAGGGTTCGCGGTCTCCCATCCGGCAGTCTATCTGCTGGGCGCCCTGCTGGTCTCCATCTATTCCCTGGTCGAATACCGGAGGGGCTCGAAAATCGCCCTGCTCTGGCTGATCCTGAACAGCGTCTTCGCCGCTACCGCTCTCGTCGCGTTGGCGAAAGGCGCCTGAAATATTCATCCATATTGAACTTCCTCTCAAGCCCCGCGGCATTCATGTAGCGGATTTTACCGAAAATCATCCTTTCGGTCCAGGGACGGTCGTGCTTCCCGAAACACCAGGCGACTCCGGCATAGCCGTTCGGGTCGCGCCCGTCGAGCTCGTGTCTGTCATTGAGCCTCAAAAGAATTTCGAAGGCCTCCTCCGGCGATTTTGTCCACTCGACCACCTTCTTCCCCCAATACATCCGCATGTAGCCATGCATCTTCCCTGTCCTCAACATTTCCTTCTGGCATCCGTTCCAATATCTGTCGTGGGTGTCGGCGTTCTCCAGCCGATCAAGGGAGTAGATGTATTCCCTTCTGTCCTTTGCGTGCTTCGCAAGGCTGTCCCCCGCCCAGGCCGGAATGCAGGAGTAATTGTCGTAGTCCTTGTTGAAGTTGACAAAGTTAACCGCAAGTTCACGGCGGACGATCAGCTCGTCGAGGAACTCATCGCATCGGAAGCCGCCCCTCGAGACCTCCTGCGCAACTTCGAGGGACGAGATCTGTCCGAAATGCAGATAGGGGCTCAATCCGGAAAGGACATTTCTGCCCGGATCTCTTGCGAATTCCGCATAGAGCGGGAGCTTGTCGGATATGAATGCCCTGAGCAGCTTTTTTGCGTTGCCGTATCCTCCCGCGAATTCCGCGGACGAGACCGAGCGGTCAATCTTCAGTCCGGAGAGGACCTTCCCGGGCGACGAGATATCGAGACGATCCGTCATCGTCGGGTTGATCCTGGCGTCCCTGACCTCGATCTTGGGCATGGAGAACTTTTCGCCCATGAAACGATCAAGAAGCCTGCGCATCTTCGGACGGAAAGTCGCCGCGGAATATTCCTCCTTGCACGACGCCATCTCGACGGGGACCACCACATCCGACTCGATCTGGAACAGAGGACATTTGATCAGTCTCGCGGCCTCGTCACGCCACTTCTTCTGGATCCTTGTATATCCCCTGTCAACGACGGCGAGCGCGGCGCCGCCTTCTGCGAATTTCGCGAAAGCCTCCGGTGGCGAAGGATGTTTGAACGCATGAAATCCAATCCCCAGTTCCGCGAGTTTCTTGGAGAGCTCGGCCAGGCCTTCGAGCATGAACTTGTAATGGCGGTAGTTGGCCGAGGGATAATCGTCGACAAGACAGAAAAACACAAAAAGAGGAAGCTTCAGCCCGTTGGCCTTCTCTATCGCGAAGAGGAGCACATGGTTGAATTCCACCCTCTGCGAGGCCTGCATCCAATAGACTACAAAGGAACCTTTGCGAATTTCGCAGCGGTTCAGGGCTTTTATCCTTGCAGCGTCCATGGCCGCCTTTCGGGTTCGTTTCCTAAGTCTCTCCATCTCTTCGCGGACTACGTCCACGCCGGAGGATCAGCCCGATACAGCTGTCAGATGTTTGAAATCCACCCTATTTGATATCGAGCCATTTCAGGAACTTTTGTATCTCGACATCCCAGAAGCCCCATTCGTGCATTCCGGGTCTTTCCGAGTAAGTCAGCTTGTATCCTAACTTCTCAAGATGGCTTTTCATCTTCAGGTTCTCCTGATGGAGAAAATCTTCAGTGCCGCAGGACAGATATAGGCGCGGGCGCGGCTTGCCGCTTCGTGCAAGCCCCTGCGAAATTCGCAGAAGATCGTCGCAGGGTTTCAGATTCTTGCCAAATATGCTGCTGGTTTCCAGCTTCCTGTCTTTCTTGCTTCTCATCCAGTCGAGTGTGAGCGCTCCGGAGAAGCTGCCGGCGGCGGCAAAGCGGCCGGGATTCCGCAGCGCCATCTTGAAGGCTCCATAGCCACCCATCGAAAGCCCCGCGACGAAACTTTCCTCGCGTCTGTCGGAGACCGGGAAGAAGGATCTGACGATCTGCGGAAGCTCCTCGCTTATGAATGTCCAGTAACGCGGCCCCGAGGCCATGTCCGTGTAGAAACTTCGCGCAACTGCGGGCATGACAACAACGAGAGGGTATTCGGAGGCATATCTCTCAACCGAGGTCCGCCTGAGCCATATGCTGTGGTCGTCGGACATTCCATGAAGGAGATAGAGCACTGGGTATTTATTTTTTTTCCCCTGGGCGGTTTTTATCCCGATCTGCCCTGATCCGGTCTTCTGCGGGACAATGACATCCATCGAACATGAGAGTCCAAGAGCCTCCGAAAAGAAGCTGCACTGCATGAGAGCCATATTTCACCTCTTTTTGAGTTCATCAATATATGATGCAGGATACAGGATGCAAGATACAGGATACAGGATATTTGCTCGCCCTTTCCTCCGGAGAGAGAGCTGGCGAGCAGGATACGGAATAGCAGTTTTACAGCCAGAAGCAAGAATTGATCCCTTACGGAAAATTACAAGATTGGCAGGGCGCGATCAGGGTTTACCTCGATTCTAATGATATCGGGGCGTGGCGCCGGTCTCCTACGGCTCGGCGAGCCATCCCTCAGACAGCGACAAGTTTGAAGTTATATTTGGGCTAGAAGCGCCCCGGCGGCGGACGTATTTTCATGATTCGTCCTGGGCGTCTTTGATTTTTGGCGAAGCAAATATATTGTTCCGGGAGAATTTTCAAAAAACAATCCCGGGAAAACATGTCTAGGAAAAGGCTTGGAGGAAAGGCGAAGGCGCTGGTCATGACCGGTTTCGGGCTGAACTGCGAGGAGGAGACTGCGATCGCGTTCGAGCATTGCGGAGCGAAGGCGGAGAAGATACATCTGAACGATCTGCTCTCGGGCAAGCGTTCCATGGAAGCGTTCAACATATTCGCCTTCATAGGCGGATTCTCCTTCGGCGACCATCTTGGCGCGGGCACGGTGCTGGCGAACAGGCTCAAGTTCAGGATGAAGGACCAGCTCGCCAAGTTCATAGGCGACGGGAAGCTCATAATCGGAATATGCAACGGATTCCAGACCATGAGCAGGCTCGGGCTTCTGCCCGCTCTCGGAGGAAAATACTTCACCCAGCAGGTGGCCCTTTCGCACAACGACAGCGGGCAGTTCCGCGACGACTGGATCCATCTCAAGGCCAATCCCGAGTCGCCGTGCGTGTTCACGAAAGGGATTGACATTATCCGCCTGCCGGTGCGGCACGGCGAGGGGAAACTCGTCGCCAAGGACGAGATCATCGGGAAAATCATATTGAAGAATCTCCACTGCCTACAATACTGTGACGAGAGGGGAGATGTCGGCGTCGGATTTCCGCAGAACCCCAATGGATCCACGTTGAACATAGCCGGAATCAGCGACGAGAGCGGGAGGATATTCGGGCTCATGCCCCATCCGGAGGCATTCCTCTCGCCATACAATGCCCCTGATTGGACCTTGACCAAGCTCAAAGGCGTTCTTGGGAAGGATGGAGACGGGGTGAAGATATTCGCCAACGCGGTCGAATTCGCGAAGGGAATATGACCCGTGTAGCGAAAAAGGCCCTGAATGGCGCGCGGGGGGCCAATCTCCGCTTCGGACTCTGCTGCATATTCTTGTCCGAGCCGGTCAAGTTCAGGACCCTCTACGCGAACAACCTGCGGAAGTTGGGCAGGAGGGAGGCGCTCTCGCAGATATCCTCGATATGCCTCTCGAACTCGCGGAATCTCCTTCTCGCCCTGGAGACGGTGAAAAGACTCTCCATCGGCGCGTTCAGGATAAACTCCAAGTTCTTTCCGCTATACACCCACCCCGCCATGCGCTACCAACTGGACGATCTGAAAGACCGCGACGAAATCCTCGAGACGCTTGAAAAATGCAGGCGCCTGGCGAGTGCGAACGACACAAGGCTCAGCTTCCACCCCGACCAGTTCGTGATACTCTCCTCTCCTCGCGAGGAGGTCGCCAGAAGCTCGATCGAGGAGCTGGAATACCACCGGACAATCGCCAGCCTCGTGGGCGCAGAACTCGTCAACATCCACGTTGGAGGAAGATACGATGGCAAGGCCGGGGCATTCGAACGCTTCCGCAAGAACTTCATGAAGCTGTCCAGGGAGGCCAGAAGTCTGCTCGCCATCGAGAACGACGACATCATCTACACCCCTTCTGACGTGGACGGGCTGGCCGCCTCCGTCGGCATACCATTCGTATACGACGTGCACCACCACAGATGCAATCCGGACTCCCTCGGGGAGCTGGAGGCAACCAGGCTCTGCATCGCAAGCTGGAAGAAGTTCCGCCCCGGACAAGAGCCGTATTTCCACGTCTCCTCGCCACGAAGCCCCGGCGCGAGGGAGCACTCCGACTACATCGTCCCGGACGACCTCCCAGTTTTCTGGCGCGGCCTCAAGGCGACCGTTGACGTCGAGGCCAAGGGGAAGGAAGTCGCCGTGACAAGGCTTATGCGGAAGATAAATGGGCCCAGCGCGTCACCCGGCCGTGGGAAGTGTTGTGTTCGGCTCCAATCT
>CAZGJP010000036.1:0-14652 GCA_964526605.1 uncultured Lentisphaera sp. | reverse complement strand
TATCGGTTATATTTGGGGGTAAATTTTTGGGGGGGTTTTTAATTCCCGGGGTTTTTTTTTTGGGGGGTGTTTTTTCCTTTTGGCGGGCATATTTTAAAGACCGGAAAGATCTTCCCGCTAGAACTCCTCCTCCGCCAGATGATACTCATACTCGTGATATTTCCGTTCACCGCCATCAACATGGCGTTCTCCTGCTTCCTGCACGATCTCAGCGCGATGATAGTGGCGTCCATCTACATCATCTTCTCGCTGGCCACCGGGCTGATCCCCATAGCCGTCAATCTGATCCCGAAAAGCGCCGGGATTGACGTCTGGCTCTATCTGCTCTACTACATGTTCCCCAACTTCTTCTTCTTCCTCCTGCCAGTCCGGATACCGGGGCTGGTCTTCCTCTCGATGATACTGTATGCCGCCGGAATCTCGTTCTGCTTCATCTTCATAGGCTCTCTCAGGATAGAGAGCAAGGACATGAACTAGATTTTCCCGGCGTAAAATCCGCGTCGGATGCGAATCCAACTCCCGCAACATTAATATTCTTCGCACTTCCATCTAATGCCACCCTAACAATGGCGTGGCAGTGTTAGCTCCCGATTAATAAAAGAAAAAAGTCGAATTGTCGTTAAAACAAAACAAGGAGAAGGCAAATGACACTGGGAAGAAAGTCTGTCGCTCTTCTCGCCGGTCTCGCTATAGCGGGATTTGTGGCGGGAGTCGGCGCGCAGGAGAAACGCACCTTGAAGGTGGTCGAGGACAGGGGCCAGAAGAAGATGGCGACCAAGGTCTACGAGCTGAAGCATGTTCAGGCCGTGGATGTGACGCCCTTCGTGATCGGTGCCGTGCAGAGATTCTCCGCGGAATCCAGCGTGGAGAGATTGAACTGCAAGCCCACAAAGCAGCAGTTCCTCGTGGTCAACACCGGTGCGGACATGATACCCTATGTTGACGACATCGTGGCGAAACTCGACAGGCCCGGAAAGATTGACGAGCAGGGCTCGGCGATCAAGGGTTCCGGCATCACAAATTCCGCATACTATCCCAGATACAGGATGGCGGCTGAGTTCAAGGACATCGCCAAGACGACCGGAAGCTCGGACGGCATACACTTCGTGGACACTGTGAACAACATGGTCTACTGGAAGGACTCCGCATCCGACGGAGAAACCGTGCTGAAGAACCTCCAGTTCTTCGACAGGCCGGTTCCGCAGGTCGAGATGACGGTCAACGTCTACGAGATCAGCGACGACAACCTCAAGGAGCTCGGGATTGACTACATAAGCTGGAAGAACGGTCCCGGCGCGAACATATTCTCCGGGGGATTGGATGTCTTCGACTTCCAGAAGTTCATAGACAACGCCGACTGGTCGCAGAATATCAACACGGCCGCAAACCTTTCGCACATGTGGGGCGGGTTCATGGTGGCTCCACAGTTCGACGCGACCTTCCTCAGGATGCTGAACCAGAAGGGCAAGGCGAAGATAGCCACCTCCGGAGTGCTGTCCTTTGCGAACGACTTCACAAGCGATCCCGGAGCGAAGGCCTTCTCCAAGGCGAAATACAAGGTTAAGTTCACGCCAAGCTACCAGGACATAATGAAGGACAAGGACCAGAACGTCAGCGTGACGTCCGCAGGATCCGAGTTCTACTTCTACCTCAGGAAGCCAACGGTGAACTTCAACGGCTTCAAGATGGACAACAAGGTGGTCGCCGCCGAATTCGGCTGGGACCTGCAGATCGCGGACACCGTCGAGAGCACCAACACCGGCGCGGACATACAGGATGTCTACTACTTCACTGGCTGGACCACGATGGATGTCGGCGGAGAAAGGCTCCTGGCATCCTATGCCAAGCAGCAGATATCCGAACAGAACAACGGAATTCCGGTGCTCTGCGAGATACCTGTCCTCAAGTATCTCTTCGGCTCAACGGTCGAATCGAAGTCCCACAAAAGGGTGTTTGTCACCGTTGCGACCAAACCGCTCGACCCCAAGATGGATCTTTCCCAGTGGGCCGGGGACATCGTCAACGTCAGCAACACTGTCATGGCCGAAGACAACAACTAACAAACATAAAACATAACATAGGAGCCTACGCGAGATGAAAAGAGGCATAATAGCAAGCATGATGCTGGGGGGATCGCTCTTCGGAGCATTCCTGGCGACGGGTCTTGACAAGGACCACAATCCCACGCCCTACGCGACCCCGAGCCAGATGCAGACGCATCTTAGGGTGGACGTGAAGGACGACACCAAGGAACTGCACATAATACAGGACGACAGCGATCCGAACATCATAACCAAGGCATATGTGCTCAAACATGCGGATCCCTACGAGTTGCGCCCATACCTCAGGAGTGCAGTCGAGTCGGAAAGCATAAGTGGGGCTGGGGCCAAGGTCGAGTGCATCAAATACAACGACGGGACCGGGATACTCATCGTGTCCGCCGAAGACTATCGTTTCGGCAAGCAGGAGACGGGGATGGGCTTCGACGAGATGGTGCAACTTCTCGACATGCCCAAGATAACGTCCTCCAGCGGCTCGACATCGCTGGTCTACTTCCCCAAATACCACGATGCAAGCTGGCTCGCGGACAGGGTGAAGCACGTGGGGATGAACAACTCCCACGACTATGTGGAGCTTTCCGGGGGCAAGGACAAGGTTGTGGTTGACAAAGGCCTGAACGGGCTTCTCTTCTACGTGCCGCTCTATTCGGTCAAGAACATCAGCGAAATGCTGAAGACCTTCGACACGCCGGTTCCGGAAGTCAAGGTGAAATACACCGTATATGAGCTCAACCACGAGAACGATGGGACGCTCGGAGTGGACTTCCAGGCGTGGAAGAACGGCCCGGGCTCCGACCTCTTCGCGTCGGCATACAAGTTCACCGACGGATGGGACGCCAAGAACTCCATCGTCGGGGACGAGCTTGTTAACACAACCCATTCGCAGTTCTTCAAGTTCAGCCCGCGCTGGAACACCAAGTTCCTCGACTTCCTGACCGCGAAAGGCAAGGCAAACGTCGTCACCAGCGGCGAAATGTCCGTCATGAACAACAAGGAAGGCAAGGTCGAAGCGACAACCAGAATCGCAGGGTTCAGGGACGGCGCTAAAATCGCGAACATCGAGACGTTCGGCTACTACCAGCTGACCGATTCGCGCATATATAACGCAAACACGGGTGTAATGGACATCGACGGTGATGGTGTCAATATGAATGATGGCAGGTTTGCGGGACGCTACCGCCTCAAGGCGACCGACAGCAAAGGCAACACCGTTTCCATATCCACCCCCGGCAACGCAAATGCGGCCGACCCGGTTGATACTGCCGACGCAGTGTATCGTGGAGATATGACGATCACACGTGTTTTCGACGGATCTCGCTACTACTACGGACTTCTTCTCGACGAGGCCATCGCAGGCCCGCAGGGAGTGCAGTTCGTCAGGCAGAAAAGAGACAATACGGGCGTGGCGACCAACGACGGAAACCAGCAGATATACGAGAATCTTGGATTCAGGGTGGAGGGACTTCTCAATGTAAAGCTTGAACAGTCTGTCGCGATCCCCGTTGGGGTAGATGCTCAAACAGCGTTGCAAGTTGTCTATCGCTATGAATGGCAGGCCGTGAACATATCCTACAACACCGACCAGAGCGACACGATATTCCGTGACGTTGCAAGAGTCACGCATGTTGATGGATATGGATTTGTCCTCTCGATGATTCCGACAGTTTGCGACGAGACCACGGTGGTTGACATGCAGATGGTCAACACCAGTCTCGTGGGATTCACCGACGTTGGTGCTCCCAGGACGAGCAGAAGCGAAGTCCAGAACAAGTTCATGGTCAGCAACAAGGGCGGAAGGCTCGTTGTCGGTGGCGTGGACAAGCAGACCGTGGTCAGGAGCGTGTCCAAGGTTCCTTACATAGGCGACATGCCGATACTCGGCTGGATATTCTCCAGCGAAGGCGAGGTGACGAAGAAGTCGCAGGTGGTCGCCGTTCTCGACTGTGAGACGGTCATGCCGGACAGCTCCGTTCCGGAGGCTGTCGGATCGGCGATATCCGAAGTCAGGACGAAGCTGAGTGGAGCCGGAGAGGATAACTCCTACGGATTCGACCAGCTCGGACTCGACTCCGACAAGAAGGGATTCGATCCCCTGCCGTAACCGATATGTGGAAAGGGGAGGCCCGCGCAAAGGGCCTCCCCGAATTTCAAGGTTGGGAATATTAGCATTGTCCTAATCCTAGTCTAACATTAATCTAACAAATCAAGCCTAAGTTAAAGCAAAACAAAATGGAGAAGATGACGATGAGGTTGAAAGGAATGATGTCGGCGGCGATCGGGGCAGTCTCGATCCTCGTTGTTTCGCAAGGTGCGCAGGCCGTCAATGGCGCTGGTGCATCCTTCCCAGCCCCCTGCTATCAGAAATGGATAGCCGAATACAAAAACATCACGAAGCAAAAGATCGATTACCAGTCGGTCGGATCGGGAGCAGGACTGGCTCAGATCAGAGCGAAGACCGTGAATTTCGGTGCATCCGACGAACCACTGACTTCTGATGTGCTCGACAAGGATGGCATGATCCAATTCCCGATGCTCATGGGAGGAATAGTGCCGATAGTGAACATTCCCGGAGTCAAGCCTGGCCAGATGAAGCTGACTCCCGACGTGCTTGCCGACATATTCCTTGGCAAGGTGAAGAACTGGTCCGACGCAAGGATAGCTGCCGTCAATGAAGGACTGGCTCTTCCCGAGGAAGACATCACGGTCGTCCACAGGGCCGATGGTTCCGGCACGACCTGGAACTTCACGAACTACCTTTCAAAGATATCCAAGGACTGGGAAGCCGGTCCGGGATGCGGAAAGGAAGTCGCCTGGCCGACAGGATTGGGTGGACCGACGAACTCGGGAGTGGCCCAGCTGGTGAAGAAGACGAAATTCTCCATAGGATATGTCGAATCGGCATATGCCTTCGAGAACAACCTCAGCCATACCCAGCTTCAGAACGCCGCCGGCAAGTTTGTCCAGCCGACGACGCAGACGTTCCAGGCGGCCGCGGCGAACGCGGACTGGAAGAACGCCCCGGGCCTCTACATGGTTCTCACGAACCAGCCCGGCGATGAAAGCTGGCCGATAATGGCGGCGACATACATCCTCATCTACAAGAACCAGCCCAATGCCGAGGATGCGAAGAAGATGCTTGCGTTTTTCGACTGGGCATACAGCAACGGCGGGCCCATAGCCGAGAAGCTCAAATACGTGCCCATACCCGAAAACGTGGCCAACATGGTCCGTGAAATCTGGAAGAATTCAGTCAAGTAGGACAGAAAAACAGCGCCGGAGCGAAGGCGCGTGGATTGTATTGTTCCAAACATGGGCGCGGCTGGCAGCAGCCGCGCCCATTCATCGTGAAGAGGCGTCGGGATTGTGAAATCCGACGGATTTACCCCGAATGCGGAGTTTTGAAATCAGCTCACCCAATCAACGATTGAACGACAGATGAAAGTGGATTCGAAAAAATCTGCGGGAAACAGGAAGAACCCCGGTGACGAGGCGTTCAAGATCATATGCATGGTCTCGGCCTCGTTCATGATCCTCATGCTGGTCCTTCTCTTCATCGAGCTCTTCCATCATTCCATGCCATCCATAAGGAAATTCGGGCTTGGCTTCCTGTGGTCCACAAGCTGGGATCCGGTCAAGCAGAACTTCGGAGCGTTCCCAAGCATATTCGGAACCGTCCTCACCACGGTGGTGGCTATGGTCATCGCCGTCCCAACAAGTTTCGTCATAGCCCTTTTCCTGGTAGAACTCTCACATCCGATCTTCGGCAAGGTGGTTGGAGAGGCGCTGGATCTTCTGGCCGCCATCCCGAGCATCATATACGGCATGTGGGGACTCTTCGTTTTCGCACCGTTCATGCAGGACCATGTCCAGCCGTTCCTTTCAAAGAAGATACAGCCGTTCCTGGACTCCGTCGCCGCCTTCATCGGAAGGGCAACGGGCATTGAAATAAGCCTTCCGTTCTTCTCCGGCTCCGGAATGGGCATAGGAGTCATGACCGCCGGCCTCATATTGGCCCTCATGATACTGCCTTTCACGAGCGCCATCATCCGCGATGTGTTCAAAATGGTTCCGTCGGTGGTCAAGGAGTCGGCATACGGCGTGGGCTCAACCACATGGGAGGTGACCTACAATGTGACGCTCAGATATGGAATGCAAGGAATACTTGGAGGCATATTTCTCGGCCTCGGCAGGGCCATTGGCGAAACAATGGCCGTGACATTCGTGATAGGCAACGCGCAGAAGGTGTCAATGTCGCTGCTCGCCCCCGGCACGACCATTGCTTCCACTCTCGCGAGCCAGTTCTCCGAAGCGGTATCCCAGCCACTTTTCAAAAGCGTGCTCCTCGAGCTTGGTCTCATACTCTTCCTGGTCAGCTTCGTCATACAGATTCTAGCCCAGCTCTGGCTCAACAGGGTCAGAAAAAGCGCGGGAGGCGGACTATGAAGAAGAAAGGAGTGATAAAGAGACGACTCGTGAACAATGTGATGAAGATAGTTTCCTTTGCCGCAGCAATGTCCGGCATATTCTTCCTGTTCTGGATACTCATCGTGGTTTTCAACAGGGGGTTCTCGGCTTTCAACAGGGAGTTCTTCACCCAGATCAGCGTGGATGGAGCGGATGGAGGTGTGGCAAATGCAATGCTCGGAACCGCCATCATCACCATCATGGCCACGGGCATAGGCGTGCCACTCGGCATCCTGGGGGGAGTGTTCCTGTCCGAATTCGGGAGGAACTCCAAGCTCGGAAACCTGATACGTTTCTCCGCAAACGTCATGATGGGGATGCCTTCGATAATAATCGGACTCTTCGTATACACAGTGATCGTCTACAACACGAAGACGTTCTCCGGATTCGCCGGATCCGTGTCCCTCGCGATAATAATGTTCCCAGTCGTCCTGAGAACGACCGAAGACATGCTCTGCCTCGTCCCGAACTCCCTTCGAGAGGCGGCGCTCGCCCTCGGAACACCAAGGTGGAAGACCACGCTCCAGATAGTGTTCAGGGCGTCGAAGACCGGACTCCTCACCGGCGTCCTGCTCGCGGTCGCCAGAGTAAGCGGAGAGACCGCGCCGCTTCTATTCACCGCCCTAAACAGCTACTTCTGGCCTTGCGACCCATGGTGGAGGATATGGGATGTGTTCAGCACCCCCACACCGAACCTCACGGTCACGATAAACGACTACGCGATGTCCCCGTTCGAAGGGCTGAACAGGATAGCCTGGGGCGCCTCTCTCCTCATAACAGCGTCGGTTCTACTGCTTAACATAATGTGCAGAATCATTTTCAGGGAGGACAAGAGATAATGGCTGGCGAGAAACAGAGAGAAGTGAAGATATCCGTCCGAAACCTCAACTTCTACTACGGCGGACAAAAGGCCCTTTTCGGCAACAACATCAACGTCTACGAAAAGTGCGTCACCGCCGTGATAGGACCCTCCGGATGCGGAAAATCCACCCACCTGAGGGTCTACAACCGCATATACGAGCTTTACCGTGAACAGCGCGCCGAGGGCGAGGTTTTCCTCGACGGGGAGAACATCCTATCCCCTTCGACGGACCTTCTCGAGCTCCGCAGGAAGGTGGGGATGATATTCCAGAAGCCAACCCCATTTCCAATGAGCGTGTTCGAGAACATCGCATATGGACTGAGGCTCCACTACAAACTCGGGAAGGGGGAGATAGCCGAACGCGTCGAGAAGGCCCTCCGGGCCGCGGCACTCTGGGACGAGGTGAAGGACAAGCTCAACAAGCCCGGAATGGCGCTGTCCGGCGGACAGCAGCAGAGGCTATGCATAGCAAGGGCAATCGCGATAGAGCCCGAAGTCCTGCTCATGGACGAGCCCACCTCCGCTATAGACCCGATAGGAACATCCAAGATAGAGGACCTCGTCCAGGAACTCGAATCCCAGTTCACAATCGTCATTGTCACACACAACATGCAGCAGGCCGCGAGGATCTCCGACTACACCGCCTTCTTCTTCGAGGGGGAGATCATAGAATACGGTCTCACGGACGAAATATTCACCAACCCTAAAAATAAGAAGACGGAAGAGTATATTACCGGAAGATTTGGATGATTCCGTGCGGAACAAAGAAAAAACAGGAGAGCAGAACATGTCCATACATCTAGAGAAGGAAATTGGAAAGATAAAGAAGAAGCTCATGCAGCTCGCGACACTTGTGGAGGAGAATGTCCGCAAGTCGGTTGTGGCGGTCGGCTCCAGAAACGAGCAGCTCGCCGGCGAGGTCATATCCAGAGACGACGAGATCGACAAATTCGAGGTGGAGCTCGAGGAGGAGTGCATGAAGGTTCTGGCACTCCACCAGCCTGTCGCCATAGACCTCCGCTACGTCCTGGCGTGCATGAAGATAAACAACGATCTCGAGAGGATAGGCGACCTCGCCGTGAACATCGCCCAGCGCGCACTATCCATTGCGGAGAACAAGGAGGACAAGGTCCCCGTGGACTTCAGCGCCATCATGGACCGCACCCAGATAATGCTTGCCAAGACCCTCGACTCGGTCATGGAGTTCAGCCCGGCCATAGCGAAAGAGGTGTGCGAGATGGACGCAGGAATAGACAGCTTCAACAGGGACATACACGAGGAGATAGTCAAGCTCATAAAGGACAAGCCCAAGAAAACAAGATATTTCCTCCACGTCCTCGGAGTATCGAGGCAGCTCGAGAGAATAGCGGACTACGCTACCAACATATGCGAGGACGTCATATACATGATAGAAGGGAAGATAGTCAGACATCAGAAGCAGATGCCGGAAGGCGTCCAGTCCGAAGGATGAAAAAATGAAAAACAACAGGTGGCGACATGGCTAAGGCAAGAATACTTGTGGTGGAGGACGAGAAGGACATACTCGAGCTCATAGACATGAATCTCGAGCGCGAGGGATACAAGGTGAAATGCGTCGAAAGCGGCGAGGACTGCATCAAGGCCGCGAGGGAGAAGCTCCCGGACTTGATCATCCTCGACCTGATGCTGCCGGGAATGGACGGCCTCGACGTCTGCAGGATAATCAAGAACGACTCGAAGACCCGCCACATCCCGGTCATCATGCTCACGGCAAAGGGCGAGGAATCCGACGTTATAACAGGTCTCGAAATGGGAGCTGACGACTACATGACCAAGCCCTTCAGCCCGAAGGTCCTCATCGCGCGCGTCAAGGCCGTCCTCAGGAAGGTTTCGATGGCGAGCGGAGACGAAGGCGTGATCAGGAAGAAGGACCTGATAATAGACCAAGGCCGCAGGGAGGTCATATGCAAGGGCAGAAAGATTGATCTCACCTTCACCGAATTCGAACTTCTCTATCTTCTTTCGCGGCGCCCAGGATGGGTCTTCACACGCAACCAGATAGTCCAGGCCGTGAAGGGGGATGGATACCCGGTCACCGAACGTGCCGTGGACGTCCAGATCGTCGGATTGCGAAAGAAGCTGGGCGACTCCGGAGCTCTCATCGAAACCATACGTGGCGTGGGATACAGGTTCAAGGATTGATGTAGATGACCCTAAAGTACAGAATATTTCCACTATACAGCATCTCCCTGCTCGTCGCGGTGTTGGCAATATTCCTGCCTTCATGGCACATGATGAAGCAGAGCAGGCTTGATCAGGCGAGACGGGATCTGGCAGACATACTGTCGGCCACAAAGCAAGGCATTGCGGCGGACGCCGAAAGAAGAGACACCGAATCCATAGCGCGCAAACTGGAAATCCTCGCCAAGTCCATCTCCGCCCGAATCACGCTGATAGAAGAAGACGGCGACGTTGTCTTCGACTCCGATGCCAATCCGGCCGAAATGCTGAGGCACAACGACCGCCCCGAGATCATCGCTTCCGTCGAAAAAGGCCATGGAGAATCATATAGATTCAGCACCACGCTGAAAAAGCACTTCCTCTATTCCGCCACGAGAATGACGACGACCTCCGGACAAAACCTCTTCCTGCGGATATCCCAGAGCGAAGACGTCATATTCAAGGGAATGGGAGACTCCGTCCAGAACCTGCTCGTGTGCTGCGTGATAGCCTTCATCGCGGGATTCCTCATAAACATGCTCGTCTCGGCCAAGATCAACACGCCCCTGTCCGAAATACGCGAGCTGGCCGCGAATTTCGCAAACGGCAAGTTCTCCAGAACCATACACCCTTGCGGCATACACGAGATAGACACGATATCAAGCCAGATAGACAAGATGGCGGTGGAGTTCAAGGAAAGCATGGAAAAGGAGAAAAAGGGTGGCAGGGAGCTCAATGCGATATTGTCCAGCATGAAGGAGGGAGTCATCGCCGTGGATGCCGATGGCAGACTCATCCAGGCCAACACGGCGGCAATGCGCCTTTTCAACATCGGCGAAAAGGGGTTGGCCGGCCGGCGGTTCTTCCAGGAACTCATACGCAACACCGACGTCCAGAGGCTCCTCGAGGAACTGCTCTCGAACAACTCCGACATCGAAAGGGAGATAGAGGTCTTCGGAACGAAAAAGACCCATCTCCAAGTAAGAGGCACCGCGCTCTTGAGTCCGGAGGGAAAGGCAATCGGTGCACTGGTCGTGTTCAACGACGTCAGCAGAATGAAGAAGCTCGAGGATATGCGCAAAGACTTTGTCGCCAACGTCTCCCACGAGATAAGAACACCCCTCACCGCCATAGTTGGCGCAGTTGAGACCCTGCTCGAAAACGACCTCGGCGGAAAGGAGCGGAACAGAATGCTCGAAATACTCGCCAAGCATTCCCAAAGATTGAACGTACTGGTCGAAGACATCCTCAGCCTATCGAAAATCGAACAAGGCATAGACGAACTGGACTTCACACATTCATCCGTCGCGCAGATGGTCGAAGGAGCCGTGGACGCATGCAGGGAAAAGGCCGACGAGAAGGACATAGAGATAAAAGTGGACATGGAGGACTTCGAGTTGAACATGGACCAGGGACTCTTCCAGCAGGCGGTCATCAACCTCATAGACAACGCGGTCAAATACAGCGACGAGGGCGAAGAGATCAGGATCAAGGTCAAGAAAACCAAGGATGGCTGCGACATCTCCGTATCCGACGACGGATGTGGCATCCCCCAGGAACACATCCCCAGGATATTCGAGAGATTCTACCGGGTGGACAAGGCGCGGAGCAGGGAGCTCGGAGGAACCGGCCTTGGATTGTCCATCGTCAAGTATGTCGTCAGCGCACACGGTGGCGAAGTGATCGTGGACAGCGCACCCGACAAGGGAAGCACGTTCACCGTGAGAATTCCCCACAGTTGAACCTAGTGTCCTGCATCCTCCAAGTCCGAATACATCCCAAAATACGCCTTGTCTTGCCAAAAATTCAAGAGTTACAGGGCACTGGAGCAGGAGAGCTCAACCCGTCTGAAACAGGCCACCATCATCTCCACTTCCCCTCGAGAGAGGCATCTTTCCACAGCGCCCTGTTCAGGATCTCGAATAATTCCCTGGCATGATGAAAACGGCTGTGACGGACTATGTGCGCATTCCGCCCCCGCTTCAGGAGAAGAGGTTGAAGCATCAGAATCTCCCGCGATACCGCCACCAGCCTCCTCGGAAAGCTGTATGGATGCACCAGCGAACGCATCTTGGAGACCATCTCAGGCTCAACCTGCCAGCGGGGAAATAGGGGAGAATCAGGATCGTCGAGCCCCAGAACCCCGGTCAGGAACGGAGCGCAGACCGCCGACAGGGCTATCGAAACGCTGGCCCTGTAGGACCCACACGAAATTCGCAGATTCCAATCGCCCAATACACCAAGGAACAGCTCCTCCTTCGACTTGTCCATGCGAAATTCGCGATCAATCCCGGGAAGAAAGAACTCCATGAACCCGTGCTCCATGAACGCCTTCATGATCTTCGCCGAATTCTGGTTCTTCAGTATTTTTTCAAACTCCAAGCTGAGCCTCGAGACGCTGGCGCTCCTTATCGTCTGCCTGGCGGAGGAGAGGGCGGCCAATGTTCCGCCTTCAATGGTGAATCCATACTGTCCGGCCAGCTTCAGAGCCCGGAGAATACGGACAGGGTCCTCGGCAAATCTCTTCGCAGGCGCCCCGATGGTTCTGACTGTTCCATTTCTTAGATCCGTCTCGCCCATTCCGGTGAAATCGGTTATCTTCTCCCGGACCGGGTCGTAGAAAATGGCGTTCACCGTGAAATCCCTGCGCCAGGCGTCCTCCTCGGCCGTCCCGAACGTGTTCTCGTTGGGACGGAGCTTTCCCTTCACCTCCACGAGCTTTTCCTCTTCGGATGGCTCGCGCCGGAACGTGCTTATCTCGAATATCTTGTGGTCTATGCTGTAGTGGACAAGCCTGAATCGGCGGCCTATTATCCTGGCGTTTCTGCGGAAAAGCGACTTGACCTGCTCCGGAGTCGCGGCCGTGGCGATGTCATAATCCTTGGGTTTTATCCCCAGAAGAATATCCCTGACCGCCCCTCCCACGATGTAGGTCTCGAACGACGCATCCTGCAGTCTGTGGACTACATTCAGCACATCCTTGTCTATTGCGGATTTCAGAGGCATCTCGGAGAAGCGGGCGCTTCGGGTTTTGATGAAAGAACGCAGTCTCTGCGATACTACGACAGAATCTATCCCATGTTCCTGGAATTTCAACCCGCCCCAACGGGCATTTTGGCCGCCGGCCGGGCATACACCGGATGCCGCAGGCTCTCCCTCGACCACGACCCGGGATTGACGGATAGAAGCCCACGGACCGGATATTTTTCAAGCGAAACAATCCTGTCTTCCAAGAGTTTCAGGTCGGGTATTTTGGAGGTGTTGCCGCAGACGACGATTTTCTCGGATCTGCGAATTTCGCATGGGAGGGCGGGAATTCCATCCGAAGAAAACACTCCGCTTGGTATGCATTCGGGGCCTTTTTTTTTGAAATTGCACGCGATGATAGTGTTTTTCATGTGCTGGTAGATGACGGAGAATTCGATTTCATCCTCCGGGAGAGCAGAAGCGAACGCCATTCCCGAAGGCAGTCCGCGGACCTTCACGGAATCATTGTCGAAGGTCAGGCCCTGCACCGTCGCCGAAAGCATCCTGATCTGGGAGAAGGCCCCCGGCCCCATCCCAATCGTCCAGGCCCCCACATCGCAGACCTGCAGACCATGCCGGTCGAGAACTCCGGAAATCCAGCCGAGCAGGTCCGCGCCAGTCCTGATTTCCCCACTTTCATGTTCCATGATTGCAGCCTCCGACGGCACGCCGCTCCGGGAAACAAGCATCCGGGCGGGCGCATACGACAGGTCTATCGCAACATCGACACATCTGCTGATTGATGAACTCATGCTGCTAATATCGCATCGCTCGATATTTTTTCAAAAACCCCCCAATGGGTTTATTTGTGTCGAATCCGGTCTATATTACCGCTTTCCAAGCCTTTGGGGGGGTTAAAAATGAGATTCATCCTTGTACGTCACGCGGAGATGGCCGGAGACCCTTTCGTAAGACCGGAGCGCCCAGTGAAGGGCTGTTTGTCGAAAAAAGGCGTCCTGCAGGCGAAAGCCTTGAGAAAAAGACTCGCCGGAGAAAAAATAGACATCGTCTTCTCCTCCTCCTACGGAAGAGCCATCCAGACTGCGGAAATAGCAACCGCCGGAAGACGCATCCCAATTAAGATATTCGACTTCCTCCGGGAGTGGACCCCGGACCACTCGCTCAAAAGCCTGCCATCCACAAAATACGAGGAAATCGAAAGGATGAACGCGGACAGATACGCCGAGCAGACCTGGAAGACAGAGCTCGGGGAGGGGACCTTCGACATGTGCGCCCGCATATGCCCGCCATTTCTGAAGGAGCTCGAGAATCTAGGGGTGAAGGCAGCATGTGGCGGATTCGTGCCTGAGAAAAAGGCGAGAGACATCAGCATAGCCGTTTTCGCCCATGGAGGTTCGCTCAACACGCTGATATCCTTCATCCTTGAATCCCGCCCGTTCCCAGTAGGCCGCTTCTCTTTCAGACACACCGGGGTGGCCACCATAGAATTCACCGAGAAAAAAGGGGTATTCCATCCAAGCCTGGTGATAGCATGAAACGAAATGCCGGGGACGGAATGGATGCCAGGGCCAAAGAGATGGCGGAACTTCGACACAGGGAGTTGAGAAATGCCGGATTCTTCTGCGGCGAATGCCACAACCACTTGAACTGGCCGGAGAAACCCGAAAACCTCGTCGCCCACATGAAAAGCGTCGGAATGGACTATATCTCCCTCTGCCAGGGATGGCTGACGAACTCCAAGGACAGCAAGGGACGCGATGGAAGGCGTCTGGCGCAGTTCCTACGCTCATTCTCCGACCGCGAAACACAGATCCGCATGGGCGCGGAATATCCTAAAACCCGCTTCGGACACGTATGCTGGTGGAGATTCCCAGTCATCTCCGATCCCTTCGGCGTATACATGAACTACCATGACAGCGAGTATTTCAGGGTTGCCGGAATTTCGGAGAAGCCTGTCGAAAATCCGTCCGACGAAGTTCCATTTCTGAGCGAAGCGCCCCTTTGCAAGGTCGCAAGATGGAAGAGCCTTGGCGGAGTGTGCATGTCCCCGCACCCCACAAGCTGGTGGATGGACAACAA